>JANYFS010000143.1 GCA_025359705.1 Deinococcales bacterium
ATTGCACGGCTTAAAAAATTTTATCGAGAACCATAAATTACAATCACGCCAGAAGAAATAATCTTGCTCAAACAAGAATTCGGTCAGTTTCATGCCGAAGCACAGGAAGTTATGCTGGAATTATTTATCCAAAATTTGGAATGATGGCTTAATTAACCGACGTTTGTTGGGTTAGAGCAGTTGTCAGAATAATGAACGGATCAATCACGTTGCTCAAAAGATGATTTATCTATCTGAAACACGATATTTGTGATCATGCGCTTAACGAAAAACGGATAACGGACAACTGCTTTAAAAATGTTATTTGAAAACTTTAGCCCTTGCCACTACCAAAAAATAAACCCGTGTAGCCCCCGCCTCGAGCAATGCGTGTTCACAGGCTTTGAGGGTTTGCCCGCTGGTCAGTACATCGTCGATTAAAAGCACATTGCCCGAAATCTGACCTTGTAGGCTCGAGGGGACGGTAAAAGCTCCTGCCACATTGCGTTTGCGCCGTTCTTTGTCCAGTTTGGCTTGTTGCCGCGTGGCTCTACTGCGCTCGAGGGCATTTTGGTAGGGTTTTTGCAGCAGTTTTGCCACCTCGAGGGCCAAAATTTCCGATTGGTTGTAGCCGCGCTGGGCCTGTCTGCGGCGGTGTAGCGGCACCGCCACCACACTGGTGATGTTCCACCAGGCTGGCACTCGAGGGGCCAGAATTTGGGCCAAAACTTCGGCAATTTCACGGCTGCCTGCAAATTTGAGGGCCAAAACCGTGCGGCGAAGCTCGAGGGTAAAATCGCCCAAAAAGACCAAATGTGGAATCCGAACCTCGCGCAGCGGGGAATAATCAGTGATTTGAGCCTGCCACAGTTCGCGGCATTTTAGGCAAACCCCTTGGGCTTCTCCCAAGCTGCGCTTGCATCCAGGACAGGCTCGAGGCAAGAAAAGCCGCCCAAGTTTTTGCCAAATGGATTGCGCTGGAATGGGTTTTATATCTGTAGGTTTTATATCTGTAGGTTTCATAGGTTAGGATTGGCGCTCGAGCTGAATCCTAACACGACCTCAAGCCAAAACAGTGCCATAACCCGCTCTTTCCAAACACTCATAGACTCGTACACTCATACCCTCGAGCGGAGCTGACCTGTTTGTGTCAAAATAACGCAAACTCGAGCGCATTTCCCACAAGATCACCACCCAAAATCAACATGCTTAGCTCGAGGGCAAAAAGGCGCAAAAACATGACTCAGGCAGATACCGCAAAAGCAGACATTGGTTTAATTGGTTTGGCAGTAATGGGCGAAAATTTGGTGTTGAACATGGCAAATCACGGCTTTACCGTGGCTGCACACAACCGCACCGTTAGCAAAGTGGACGACTTTTTGGCGGGCCGCGCCCAAGGTAAAAGCATCATCGGGGCGCACACCCTACCAGAATTGGTGGGTTTGCTCAAAAAACCCCGCCGCATCATGCTTATGGTCAAGGCGGGCGCAGCGGTGGACAGCTATATCGACCAACTGACCCCCCTGCTCGAGCCTGGCGACATCATCATCGACGGCGGCAACAGCCACTACCCCGACAGCATCCGCCGCACCCAAGCCCTCGAGGAAAAGGGGATGTTTTTTGTGGGCGCGGGTGTGTCGGGCGGCGAGGAAGGCGCACTGACTGGCCCCTCGATCATGCCTGGGGGCAATAAAGCCGCTTGGGAAGCGGTCAAACCCATTTTCCAAGGCATTGCTGCCAAGGTGGAAGACGGTAGCCCCTGCTGTGATTGGGTAGGTAGCGACGGCGCGGGTCACTTTGTCAAAATGGTTCACAACGGCATCGAGTACGGCGATATGCAAATGATTTGCGAAGCCTACAACCTGCTAACCAATGTGTTGGGCATTGCACCCCTCGAGATGTCCCAGATTTTCACCGAGTGGAACGCAGGCGAGCTGGACAGCTACCTGATCGAGATCACCAGCGAGATTTTAGCAAAACTGGATGACGAAACGGGTAAGCCGATGGTCGATGTGATTTTGGACACCGCAGGCCAAAAAGGGACTGGCAAATGGACTTCGGTTTCCGCCCTCGATTTGGGCGCACCAATGCCCACCATCGCCGAAGCGGTCTTCGCTCGAGCCATGTCCGCCATCAAAGAAGAGCGAGTGGCGGCTTCTAAGGTGCTAAGTGGCCCCGTGGTTGCGCCCTATAGCGGCGACAGGCTCGAGTTCGTTGAGGCGGTGCGCCAAGCCCTATACGCCTCCAAAATCTGCTCCTATGCCCAAGGTTTCCAAATGATGAAGCTGGCAGCAGCCGAATATAAATGGGATCTGGATTTCGGTTCGATTGCGCTGATGTGGCGCGGGGGCTGCATCATTCGCGCCCGCTTTTTGGGCAACATCAAAACCGCCTTCGACCAAAACCCTAGCCTCGAGAATTTGTTGCTCGATCCCTTCTTTGTGGATGCGGTACAAAATGCCCAGCACGCTTGGCGCAAAGTGATTGCCACTGCTGTGGAATACGGAATTCCTGTGCCTGCCTTCAGCTCGGCTTTGTCGTACTTCGACAGCCTTCGCAGTGCGCGTTTGCCCGCCAACCTGTTGCAAGCCCAGCGCGACTACTTTGGAGCGCACACCTACGAGCGCTTGGACAAACCACGCGGCGAATTCTTCCACACCAACTGGACAGGACGTGGTGGAACCACCGCCTCGAGCAGCTATAACGCCTAAATATAACGTATAAAAGTTTTCTCTCGAGCCTCCCATTTTGGGGGGCTTTTTTTATATCTCGAGGTTTTTGATGTTTTTAAGGTTTTTGATGAATGTTAAGGCCTGGCGGAAGGCTTAAAAAATACCAAAAAAGAAGGAACCCGAGATCTATCCTATCTCGAGTCCCAAGAAGTCTGCCCAATTTGTAGCACCAACACATTTAAGCTCTCGGTTCAGGTTTATTGCGTCCGTCTTACCATTTGACCATCAGCCCATATTGGAGGGCCGAGGCGGATTCGAACCGTCACTTTACGCATATCGACCTCGAGCGTTCGATTTGATGCAGAACAGAAATACTCAGGCTGCGGAGCTGGCCCCTGATGGGTGCCATCTTAGCTCCAAGACGGAGCAAAAGTTTGAGTTTGTGTTTCGGAAATATCCGCGCCTCTACCAGTGTGGCTTGTGGGCCGTTGGGCTATCCTGCCAGAAAGATTAAAAAGTGGTGGCAGGAGCAGGATTCGAACCTGCACTGTACGGTGCATTGCCTGTCAGACTAAAGTTGAGCTTTAGCTTGTTACTCCGCCTAGATGTGTAACACGGCGGCGCTCGAGGGAACATGCGCTTTTTGGCTTAGTGCGGCATATAAAGTAC
>JANYFS010000154.1 GCA_025359705.1 Deinococcales bacterium
TAACCTGAGTTCGGGATAAGCGCTGGTTTTCAGTTGCCCAAAATTTTTGATCTTTTTTTAGCAATGCTACCCTAGATACCCCTATCAGAAATCTGGATTTGAGATGGTTCAAGTGTACCATAAATATGCTTTCAACATATTTATGGTACTAATTTATATTTTAGATGAATTTTAGCTAGGCTGCTTGCAAAATGGCTGGACAAATCAGCAGTGCAGGCTTTTTCGGCTGATGGCAATAGGCAATCAAACCACACATCAAATTAACCAAAAAATTCTGGGGACTTCGATGTCTGGAGTGTTCTATTTGCGAGATGTTTTTGAGCTGGTCTATGATGCTCTCCACAATACTTCGCTTTCGTAAAAATAATGAATCTTCAGCCAATATGGGTTTTTTAGTGTGCATGTTCTTCTTTAAACCCGTGATCAGCGCGATGTTTTTCTCTCGCAACAACTTCTCAAATAAAGCTTGAGAAATATACCCTTTGTCTGCAAAAATCTTTCCGAACAGATCACAATCTTCACAATCCAGCATTTCTTCCAAACCTTGACGATCATCCACATTCCCTCGAGTCAGACGAATCCAAAGGATCTCCCCTTGGTCGTTGAACAACAGATGAAGCTTGAAACCAAAAAACCAGTCCACCGAGGTTTTTCCCCTTGCAGCAAGACCTTCAAAAGTTTTATGCCTCGAGATCCGACGATTGTGACAGACTTGGATTTTAGTGGAATCACAAAAACTGACTCCTGAGCAATCTCCAAAACAGGAGACCAGATAAGCGGTCAAGGGGAGAAGACTGCGGGGTATCCACTCAATAAAACGGTGGTAGGAGGGCAAATGAGGAAATTCAGAGCGTAAAAATACACAAACATGCTCGAGATAGAAGGCTTTAAAATGGCGGTAGCCGACTTGGTGAAAAAGAATGAGGATGGTCATGATTTCTGAAAGAGCCATACCAATAGGACGCTCTCGAGTTTTTTTAATGCCTGGGAGGGAATTTTTTGGAGTAGGAAGGTGGAAGGTTTGGTAGAAATCATCGACAGAGCAGAACAGCTCGAGTAGCATAGTGAAGTCCTCCAGAAGTTGAAGTTTGTGGTTAAACTCCCAGCTTACTCGAGGATACTTTTTTTGAAAACACATGTTTTTGCGAAAAAATAGGTATGAAATACGTGAATAACTTTAACCCGAATTCAGGTTAAAATATGATCATAATATTATATTTCAGACAGGTAAATTATTTTTTAATCAGGATAATTTGCCCATTCACCACTCTAGTAAATCGTCTTAATCATTAACCCAGTCATTGCCCTAATCCTTGCAGGGTTAGAACTAAATTTCCCTCGAGCAAATGCACCTTCAGCCGCACCCCATACGCTATCCAGAGGTGTTCTGGAGTTAAAACCTCGAGGGGAGTACCTTGGGCCAGAATTTGGCCTTGGTGCAGCAAAACCAAATGGTCGGCCTTGGCTGCCAAATGCAGATCGTGCAGCACCATCACCACACTGAGGCCCGCCGTTACCTCGAGACGCAAAAGATCCAGCAGCTCGAGGGAATGACCAATATCCAGATGGTTGGTGGGTTCGTCTAAAAGTAAGATTTGAGGTTGGGCCACCAATGCCCGCGCCAACGCCACCCGCTGTTGCTCCCCTCCCGACAGATGATGTACCGACAAATCCGCAAACTCGAGGGTACGGGTACGCCGCAGAGCTTGCTGGAGCAGTTCGGGTTCTGCGCTCGAGATACGGCCTTTTCCCCAGCTCCCCGCCCAACTGTTTTGGCCCAAAGGAAAACCCATTTGCACAATCTCCCGTACCCTAAAATCTGTGGGCAAAGGTTCAGATTGGGCCAAATAGGACAGGGCTTGGGCGCGTTCGGAGCGTTTCCAAGCCGCCAGAGGTTTACCCAACCAAAAAACTTCCCCACTTACGGGCCTCGAGAGTCCCAAAATCAACCGCAACAAAGTGGTTTTACCCGCACCGTTGGGGCCAATCAGGGCGCAGAGTTTTCCTTTGGGAAAGCTCAAAGAAAGGTTTTGAAATAAGGCTCGAGCGGGAAGGTTGTAAGAAATATTTTTTAGCTCGAGGGCTGGGATTGGGTTTGTGGTGAGGTCTTTCACTAGCTTTGTTTCCGCAACAAATACAAGAAAAATGGCCCGCCCAATAGTGTAGTCAACAAGCCCACAGGTAACTCGGTGGGGCGAGCAATCACCCTTGCCAAAATATCTGCCAAAAGCAAAAACACCCCACCTGCCAAGGCCGATAAGGGCAGCAACCTCGAGAGGTTGGCCCCGATCAGGCGGCGCAAAATATGCGGGGTCATCAGGCCCACAAAACCGATGATTCCCGCATAGCTGACGGCGGCGGCAGTCAGCAGGGTGCTGGCGAGAATTACTGTCCAGCGAAGCCGCGTCACAGGAACTCCCAAACTATGGGCGGTGGCCTCGCCCAGTTGCAAGGTGTTGAGCGGGCGGGCCAGACCCCACAGCAGGGCCGTGCCAATGGCCCAATAGGGCAGGATGCTGCCAATCTTGGCCCAACTGCCAAAGGTCAGGCTGCCCAGTGTCCAGGCGGTCACTTCGCGCACCAGATCGGCCCGAATCAGCGATAGATAGCTGCTGATTGCCAACACCACACTGCCCACCACCACCCCCGCCAAAATCAGGCGCAGGGTGGAAATTTGACCGCGCTGTTGGGCCAAAAATAGGGTCAGTAGCACGCTGCCAAAAGCGAACACAAAGGCAAAAGCGGGAATCCAGGTGAAGGCCGCGTGCAGCACAAAGGCCACTGTCACGCCCAGCACTCCGCCCGAGGCCACCCCCATCAGGTAGGGGTCGGCAAGGGGGTTGCGAAATAGCCCTTGGTAACTGGCCCCCGCAATCCCCAGGCTCGAGCCGACCAGCAGCCCCAAAATCGCTCTGGGCAAACGCATCTCCCAAACAATGTTCTCGAGGGGAGTGAGGCTTTGCCCCAAAATCCCCTGAAAAATTCCCTTGTGCAAGGCCGAAAAAATCGTCTCGAGAGGGACACTACTGCTGCCCAAACCCACTCCCAAAAGCAAAGTGACTGCCAGCAAAATCCACAACACCACTGCCAACCCAGCCCGTGGCACTCGAGCGGGAATGGTGTTAGGGGCTGGGTCTGTTTGGTGTAACCCGTCGCTCGAGCCTAACCGCATAAAA
>JANYFS010000236.1 GCA_025359705.1 Deinococcales bacterium
GATAAAGACGTTGCATGAGGTGTTCCACTTGGGGGGTGTAGGCTTCCATGGGTTTATCCTAAACCCCTTAGGCTTGCTTGGAGCAGATCGGGAAGTTATTTCATCCCCGTTCCTTAGCACAGGAGAACCGAAAGTTCCCAGATACTTTGCCAGATATTCATTGCACCCCCTGTATCCCGATCACTGATCTCAAATAACCAGCCAAAGCCAGCTTCCTCGAGTCACCAATCCTTTTACGTACAGGGAGGTACTCGAGGAAGTGGGGCATCCATTGGGTTCTACAAACCCACCTTCATAGAACACCTTCGCTGCGAAGAGATTTGGCCCATGATGCCTCGAGCCATTTGACGTCGCTTTTCGAGGATTCCACTGTTTTATGGATAAAATGCACGCCCCGCGCTCCATCGTAAATGGTAGGATAATCGCCCTCGAGCGGCCCCAAAACATGTCCCTCTTTGGAAGCCCGTATCGCCTCGGCTGCGCCCAGATATACGTTGGCAAACGCCTCTATAAAGGCTTCGGGGTGCCCGGTGGGTAAACGGGTGGCTTTTTTGGCTGAGTCGGAGAGGTAGCTTGACCCCCGAGTTAGAATCTGACGTGGTCCCTCGAGTCCATCAAAAATCAGATAATTCGGATTTTCCTGATGCCAAGTCAGACTGGCCTTGCTACCTAATACCCGAATTCGTAGATCATTTTCACCCCCGATTTGAATTTGTGAAGCAATCAAGACACCCTTGGCCCCACCTTTGAATCGGAGCAGCATATTGGCATCATCGTCCAAAGTGCGACCCTCGACGAAGTGCGTCAGGTCGGCGCAGAGGTGGCTTACCTCGAGTTCGGTGATGGTGCTAACCAGATTTTCAGCGTGTGAGCCAATATCACCCATTGCACCTGCTGCACCCGAGCGGGCTGGATCAACCCGCCAATCGGCCTGCTTGCTCTGGGTGTCCTCGAGCTTGGTAGACAGCCAGCCTTGGTTGTACTCCACGATCACCTTGCGAATGAATCCCAACATTCCAGCCCGTACCATGTCTCGAGCCTGCCGCACCATGGGATAGCCAGTATAATTGTAGGTCACAGCAAAAACCACGTTGTTGGCCTCCGCAGCCCGAATCAGGTCACTCGCCTGCTCGAGCGTATGAACCAGCGGTTTATCGCACACCACATGAATTCCAGCCTGCACAAACGCTTTAGCCACTGGGTAATGAACGTGATTGGGGGTCACGATCGTTACAAAATCGATGCGCTTGTCGGGGGGTAATTTCATTTCACTCTCGAGCATGGCCTCCCAACTTTCATAATTGCGCCCATCCTCGAGGCCGATTTCTTCACCAGAGGCGCGGGCGCGGCTAGGATTGCTCGAGAGCGCTCCCGCCACGAGTTCGATTTGTCCGTCTAGGGCAGCAGCTTTGCGGTGAACCGCTCCGATAAATGCACCTTGACCGCCGCCTACCATTCCATATTTCAGTTTCTGCATACGCTTCCTTCAAAGTTTGAAAACCCCACCCGTCCTGTAAGCCAAGTTGAAAAATGACTGCTTTATTCTGCTTTATTCTTCGAAAAGCTGACGCGAACGCATCGATGCGTCCACATCAGCTTTCGTCAGCTTTCTAGGGGTTCTTCATCATGCTCTACAGTCTGGATCAGATCCTGTTTCCCACCGACCAAGGCACAGGCTGAAACGGTTAGAAAGGGGAGTCTGGGTAATAGAACTTGGCTGCATTGGCTTTGGTCACCAGTTCTGAGCGCAAAATGGTGCTTTTGGGCATCATCTTGCCTGCAGTACGCGCTTTGAAGGCGAGTTCGGTGGCAGTGTAAATCATACGGGGTGGGTACGTGACATTAGCGGTGATCAGCTTATCCCCATCGATCACCTTTTTAACCATTTCCTTCATACCCGCGCCGCCCAGCACGAATTTGATATCGGTTCGGTTGGCCTGTCCAATGGCTTTGAGTACGCCCACCGCAATATCATCATCCTGCGCCCACACTGCGTCAATCTTGGGAAAGCGGGTCAGGAAGTCCTGCATGACTTTATAGCCGTCGTCCCGATTCCAGTTGGCGTACTTTTTATCCAGAATCTTGACATTTGGGTACTTGGCTTTCATCACGCTTTCAAAGCCGTCCACCCGCTGGTTATCAATGGGTGTAGCAATGCCGCGCAGCACCACCACGTTTCCCATGCCGCCCAGTTGCTTGCCCACATACTCGGCGCTGACCTTGCCCAATCCAGGGTTATCGCCAGCGACGTAAGCATCCTGCGCGCTGAGATCCGAGAGCGCCCGATCTACAACAACGATATAGATGCCTTGCTTCTTGATTTCAGAGAGGGGCTTGGTCATCGCTGACCCTTCTTGTGGCAAAATCACCAAGGTGTCAATCTTGTCTGAGGTGACCATATCCTGAATCTGCGCGGCCTGTTCACTGGTATCCTTGGCAGTCTTGATGATCACTTTGCTACCAGGGTATTTCTTCTCGAAGGTGGCTTTGGCTTGATTTGCCCAGTACACCACCCCGCCCGTCCAACCATGGTCGGCGCTGGGAATCGAGATACCCAGTGTAATCGGGGCGGCAAGGGCGCTCGAGCTGAGTAGGGCTAGGGCAGCGAGAACTTTCAGGGATTTCTTCATATTCTT
>JANYFS010000244.1 GCA_025359705.1 Deinococcales bacterium
CTCGAGCGCTTGGAACAGGCAGGAGACCAGCCCTTCAAAACCCAAACTAAGCTGGACTTGGCCTTTCACCGCGAAATCGCCAAGGCTTCGCACAATGCTGTGTTGCTTGAGCATTTAACCGCCCTCGAGTACAAAGTGGCTTTGATTAAGCAGCGCACCCAAACCTACAACGCCGCCCCCGAAACCGCATCCCAACACCGCGCCATCCTCGAGGCGATTCTGGCAAGGGACGCAGACCGCGCCGCCCAAGCCGCTGCCTTGCACGTTCGCACTTTTGCCCCGTTGGTGATTGCGGAACTGCTCGAGGGTGTTTCAGAGGGTAAGAGGGTAAGAGGGTAAGAGGGCGAGAAAAAGATAGGCGCTCGAGCCACAAAATCCCAACGAAAAACGAAAACCGAATAAGGGAGCCAAAAATGGACATCAACCAAATCTACCGAAAAGCCGTCCTCAGCGTCGCCGAGCGACCTCAAATTGAACAACTGGTTCGTACCAAAGGCTGGGGCATGGCCCAGCGTTTTGTGGCGGGGGATACCCTCGAGGATGCAGTCAGGGCGGTGGATGAACTCGAGAAGATTGGGGTTCACGGGATTATGGATTTGTTGGGCGAAATGGTGACTACCGAACTTGAGGCCAATACCTTTGCTGAAAACATTTTGGCGATTTTTGACGCGCTCGAGGCTAGAAATTACCCAATCTATGTCAGCATTAAACTGTCGCAGATTGGGCAGGATCTAACGCTAGCCAATGGGGAAAATCTGGGAATGGTCAATGCGCGGCGCATTCTGAGCCGTGCCAAACAGTTGGGCGGTTTTGTGCGTTTGGATATGGAGGATCACCCTCGAGTGGATTTGACCCTCGAGCAACTGCGAACCCTTCAGCTCGAGTTTGGAAACACCGTGGGAACCGTGTTGCAAGCCTATCTGTACCGAACCTTCGATGACCGCAAAAACTTGGACAATCTCAAGCCCAATTTGCGAATCGTTAAAGGTGCCTACCTCGAGCCAGAAACGGTGGCCTTTTCTGAAAAAGCCGAGGTAGATCGCCAGTATCGCCGCCTGGTTTATGCACACCTCGAGGCGGGAAATTACACCTGCGTAGCAACCCACGACGAAAGCATCATCAATGATGTTAAGATTTTTGTCGAACGCAAAAAAATCCCTCGAGACTTATTTGAATTCCAGATGCTTTATGGAATTCGCCGTGACCTACAAAAAAATTTAGCCCTCGAGGGATATACCGTTCGTGCTTATATCCCCTACGGGCGTGATTGGTATGCCTACTTCTCGAGGCGCATTGCCGAGCGTCCTGCTAATGTGTTGTTTATTTTAAAAGGTTTGATGCGCGGGTAGGGTTGTTATCCGTTATCCGTTATTTGTTATTCGTGATTCGTTATCCGTTAAAGATTGGTGGCTCGAGGGCGGTTTTCATTGGAATTCCTCCCACTGGGCGCAAGATGTTGCGCTCCTATATTAAAAATTAAAAGACTTTACTCTCGAGCCACCAATCTTTTCCTGCTCTTCTCGCGCTCAATTGCCAAAAAAAGGAGATCCACCATGACCATCAAAGTCACCCCTTACATCCCCGAAAGCTATATCGACTTTTCCAAAAGTGAAAACGTGGCCTTGTACAAAGCAGCCCTCGAGCAAGTTCGCCCGCAACTGGGTAAAACCTATCCTTTAATTATTGGTAGCAGCCACATTATGACTGAAGAGAAGATTGATTCGCTAAACCCTGCCGACTTTAAAGAAGTGGTGGGTTACACTGCCAAGGCCAGCATTGCCCATGCGGATCAAGCCCTCGAGGTGGCTTATACTGCCTTCCAGAGCTGGAAAAACTGGACGATGGAGGCACGGGCGCGAATTTTGATCAAGGCCGCTGCCATTTTGCGCCGCCGCAAGCTCGAGTTTTGCGCCATGATGACTTTTGAAGTGGGCAAAAGTTACGCCGAGGCCGATGTGGAAACGGCGGAAGCGATTGACTTTTTGGAATATTACGCCCGCTCGAGCATGAAGTACGCGGGGGCGCTCGAGACAAGTGCTTACGAGGGCGAGGAAAACCGCTTGTCCGCCATCCCGCTGGGCGTGGGAGTGTCGATCAGCCCGTGGAATTTTCCACTGGCGATCTATTTGGGAATGCTGGCTGCGCCTATTGTGGCGGGCAATTGTGTGATTGTTAAACCCTCCGAAGACAGTGGAGTGATTGCTGCTTGGGGAGCAAATTTGCTGCTCGAGGCGGGGCTGCCTGCGGGAGTGCTGACCTTTTTGCCTGGTCTGGGTGAAGAGGTCGGAGACTATCTAGTCAAGCACGCTAAAACCCGTTTTATCAATTTCACAGGCTCGAGAGCTGTAGGTTTGATGATTCATGAAAACGCCGCCAAAATCCAAACAGGACAGCGTTTCCTCAAGCGGTGTGTCCTCGAGTTAGGGGGCAAAGATGCCCTGATTGTGGATGAAACCGCCGATCTCGAGCTGGCTGCCACCGCTGCCACCCAGGGTGCTTTTGGTTTTGCGGGTCAAAAATGCAGTGCCATGAGCCGCCTGATTGTGGTGGAAAGTGTGTATGAGCAATTGCTCGAGAAGTTTGTAGCAAAAACCAAGGCTTTGGTGGTGGGAAACGGTGCAGATAATGCCAATGTGACTCCGTTGGTCAACCGCGAGAGTTTTGATAAAGTCTCGAGCTATTTAGAAATAGGTAAAACCGAAGGGCGTTTAATGACAGGCGGAACTGCCGACGACTCGAGGGGATATTTTGCCCAACCCACCATTTTTGCAGACATGAACCCCAACTCGAGGGTAGCCAGCGAAGAAATCTTTGGCCCCGTGGTTGCAGTGATCAAAGCGCGAGATTTTAGCCACGCCCTCGAGATTGCCAACGCTTCCGAATATGGTTTAACGGGGGGCGTGATCAGCAACAGCCGCGAAAACCTAGAACGCGCTCGAGCCGAATTTGAAGTAGGGAATTTGTACTTTAACCGCAAGATTACAGGGGCCATTGTAGGGGTGCAACCCTTTGGCGGTTATAATATGAGCGGCACCGATTCTAAAGCGGGTGGGCCTGATTATTTGATGAACTTCTTGCAATTGAAGACTGTAACCGAACGGTTTTGATATTTGGGTTTGTACCCTAACCCTCTAGGGTATGGGTAATCTTCTCCAAAAGCTCGAGGGCCACCTCAACTTCATTCCAGGGTAAAACCTCGCCTGCACGCTCGAGGGTTTCTTCTGGGCCTTTGCCTGCCAGTAGCACGGTATCGTGTGGAGTGGCAACCTCGAGGGCGGCTAGGATTGCTGTACGGCGGTCTGAGATCAGCTCATAAGATGGGTGTGCGTTTTGTTTGGCTCCCCGCTCCATCTCGAGCAAAATATCCATGATTGGGGTGTCGCGGCAATCCTCTTCGGTAAAAATGGCGTGGTCGGCGTATTGGGTGGCAATTTGACCCAAGGGCGCACGCTTTTGTGGATCACGGTTGCCCCCCGCCGCCCCAATCACCACAATCAATTTACCTGTGGTGGTGGGCCGCAAAGCCAAAAGCGCCTTCTCGAGCGCGGGCGCGGTATGGGCAAAATCCACAATCACTCGAGGGGATTGCTCTGATTTACTGTGCTGCACTATTTGCATTCGACCTGGAACCCCTCTAAAGCTCGAAATATGGTTTAGTAAAACTGCTTTAGGCACCTCTAATAATGCTGCTGCTGCCATCGCAGCTAGAGCATTATAAACATTAAATATACCGATCATAGGTAAAGTTGTTGCCATAGCACCTAAGGGCGAGCGAACTTGGAAGACAATTTCTTTTGCATAAGCTGACATCTCACATCCCCACCAATCGGTACCAGTGGGAGGATATGATATGCCAAAAGTAATCTGCCCTTTAAGTTGCCTTGTCCATTTGTTGTCATTATTGACAATCCCAAATCTCGAGCGCTCGATCAACTGTTTTTTAACATCAAAATAACTTTGCATATCCCCATGAAAATCCAAATGTTCTGGGGTCAAATTGGTAAAAATCCCCACCTCAAAATGCACTCCGCGCACCCGCTCGAGCTGGAGGGCATGGCTGCTCACCTCGAGGACTGCCGCCTCACAGCCCGCATCCACCATTTCCCGCAGCAGGCGCTGCACTTCGGGGGATTCTGGAGTGGTGAAATGGGCGGGGAAGTGGTGCAAAACATCGTCCGCCAGTTTATAACCCACGGTAGACAGCAAACCCGTTTTAATGCCCGCACTTTTGAGCAAATGATGGGTCATCCACGCGGTGGTGGTTTTACCATCGGTTCCGGTAATTCCCACCACCTCGAGTTCACGGCTGGGATGGTCATAAAAAATACTGGCGAGGTCCGCTAAAACTTCTCGAGGGTTGTTGCCCATATTGAAATAAGGGACTGAAAGTTCGTTTGAACCCAGAAAAGTACCTTGCGCCACGACTGCAACCGCCCCCCGCTCGAGGGCTTGAGGAATAAATTGTTTTCCGTCCGATTTGGTACCTTGAATGGCAACAAAAACATAGCCAGGCTTAACCCAATTGGAATTATGGGTGATACCTAGAACATTAACATCTTGATTCTGTATTTGTTGAGCTATGGCATCTTTATAAAAGTTTTCGAGCCTTGAGCGAACCTCACCCGTGGTTCCTGTTAATTCTAATAGACTTTGGTAATATTCCGAAATCAGTTTAGTAAGTTTCATA
>JANYFS010000249.1 GCA_025359705.1 Deinococcales bacterium
CTGGTATTTTTCCATCAGACCTTGCGGGTCGAGCGTCCACATGCGGGCCAAAAAGCCGCCCAGCGGGGTGATTCCATTGCGCTCACCAATGCCCAGAATAGTGGTGTCGATGTGGGTCGCCCCCGCTTCCACTGCCTCGAACGCATTGGCAACCGCACAACCCGTGTCATTGTGACCGTGAAACTCGATGTCGCATGTGACCGCACGGCGCACCTCGCGCACCAAAGCGTACACTTGGCGCGGGGTAGCAACCCCCACGGTATCCGCCAAACCCACGCGGTCTACCCCAATTTCGGCCACCGCTTTATAGACCCGCAGCAGGTCGCGCTCGTCGGAACGGAAGGTATCCTCCGCCGAAAACCGCACCATCACCCCTTGGGATTTCACAAACTGAATCACTTCGCGGGCCTGATCGATGATCTGGTCGATGCTTTTGCCATGCGAAAACTCCCGCAACATGCTCGAGGTACCGAACAGCAAATCCAGACCGTGTACACCAGTATCCAAAGCACGGCGTGCATCTTCCATCGCACAACGCACATGGGTGATGATTTTGGTTTTCAGCCCCAAAGAAACCAGCTTGCGTGCGTCTTTATCGCTCGAGGGGCTAGCCATTGGGGTGGTGACTTCAATAAATTCGGCACCAAAAGCGTCCAGTGCCTTGGCAATTTCCACCTTGTCATCCGAAGAAAAATTCCCCTTGGCAAATTGCTCGCCTTCGCGCAGGGTGCTATCGATAATGGCCCACTTGGTAGCGGGCAGATAAACTTGGGCTTCTTCTCGATCAGGTTGAGGACTCACGGTTAATCTCCTAAAGGTGGTGCGTCAGCATAACACAGTATTAACACAGTAATAGCACGGTAAAAGAGAATATAGCCAAAAACATTGCAGGTGTCAAGTTTTTATATTCTATTATTTACTTTTGCCAAGTGAATTTACCAAGTGGATTTGCTGGGTAGGCTTGATGAACGTTCTTACCCAGCCCCTCGAGCGGGATTTCCCCCTCAAGCAATCCGAGATGATACCCCATAGCTAATTTGGCTTACCCAGGTTGCCAAGACAAATTTTTTTTGCTACAGTAGCGTGTCTTGGTTTTCACACTCAAAACTTAGAAATTTCACATTAGGAGAACGTCATGAAATTACTCAAACTTTTGGCACTCTCGAGCCTGATTTTGTCCCTCGCAGCCTGCGCCCCTGCGGTCAGCGGGGCGGTTAATAACCCCATTGCTCTTCCCCTGGCCCAATCCCTCGCCTTGGATGTGGATCAAACGGTCTATTTAAAAGCCAATGTTTCGGCATATTCTGCGGGTATGTCGGTAGAGGATACCGATAAGGTAAGCGGGCTGGATTTCTCCTATGACCAAGTGGTCGAAGGAGCCACCAAAACAGCCGCTTTGGATGCGAAAGATTTTCAGTTGGCAGGATTTTTGGACGGAATTTTGTCGGAAAAATCTGGACTCAATCCTAAATGGGTTTTAGGAATTCAATCGATTACTATTACTCGAAAATTGAATAATGTAGTCAGCAAATCAAACGAAAAATCATGGCGCAATGCAGATTCTTTGAATGTCATATTTTCGTTTAGATCCCCAGCACCAACTACCGAAAAAGATAAAACGGTCATATTACAGTTGAAATATAAGACTGGAGGCTTGGGTTTTATTACTTTTCCTGTCAATATTGGGCCAGATAGCAACAGAGTCATCCCACCTTCAAAAATATCGTAATATGCACAACCAAACACAACCAAGGAGATTAATATGGAACTATTCAAACTGATTGCCCTCTCGAGCCTAGCCCTCTCCCTCTCTTCGTGTGTTCCTGCAATCTTAGGAACCGATGCAAGTCGTCCTATTCCAACATCATCAGGCGAGTTTTCTATTCATAATGGAGAAACTCAGTTTATTTCGGTTGAATATTCAGCCAGTTATCTCAATTTCTCGAGGGCGCTTGTAGATTCAATCGCACCCGTCGATTTCAAAAATGCGAATGCTTTAAATCAAGTTCGCAGCATCGAAGGGGATGTCTCTTGGTTGCGCCAAAAATCCGCCAATTTACCAAAAGATTGGGATGTTCAATTGGTTAGAAGTAAAATTATTAGAAAAACTTCACGAACAGAGGAGGATGCACGCTATACAACTGTATACTTTAATGACTACATCAATTTGACTTTCAAAATAACTTCTCCAGCCAATGAATACCCTGGCATCTATCGTATGTCCCTCGATTTGGTTGGCAATTCTGGTGTGAGTGGAACCGTTGATCTGGTTGGCAAAATTGCCTACGCGCCCAATAAGGCTTAATCAATAAAATTAAAATATCTTCCCCCTCGAGCGTTTTAAGGGGGATTTTTTATATTTAAGTCCCATTCACTGGGGGGAATACCTTAGCACTACTTCTCGAGCGGGCTTGCTCGAACT
The DNA here is from genome assembly GCA_025359705.1 of Deinococcales bacterium. Taxonomy (GTDB): domain Bacteria; phylum Deinococcota; class Deinococci; order Deinococcales; family Deinococcaceae; genus JACMOA01. The sequence goes on from JANYFS010000249.1 coordinate 2,423, forward strand.
GGGTATTTTTGCTAAAATGTATGATATTCACGTCACACTTTTGGGAGAACAGGACATGAAATGGACTTCCGCTGTTGCCCTCTCGAGCCTGATTTTTTGCTGTGCTGCCTGTAGACCTGGAATCTCGAGTGGGATGGCTCGAGAGACCAGCTACACCGTGGGGCCAGGGGAACCGATCACCCATATTCGGGATTTGGTAGGACACTGGACAGGGCGCTCGAGCTGTGAGCAAAGGCTTTTGGACATTACCTTAGATATTGTTTTATCCAATTCGGATCACATTGAAGGAACCTTAAAATATAGTTCGGTATTTAAAAATGTGGGGTTTCCAATGGGTATTTACCGGTTGCATGGAGTATTTAACAATGGGAATTTAAATATGATCGGCGATAATGCCCATGATTGGATCAGCAAGCCCGATGAAGCACAAACCATTAAAAATCTATCAGGACGGATCAATTCCACTACTTACCGAGGGCAATTGGTCGAATGCCAACAAACCTTCACCCTAACTCGAAGACCTGCAACAATGGCAATCATGCCTCCTAAAGACTCATCTATTTGGCATACCAGATTTCGGTAATTCCAAATTCTTAAAACTCGAGCGACATAACAAAGAAACCCCCTTATATCGCTCGAGGGGGTTTTTAAATTTTGAAGCATTATTTAGTCGGTGCCGTTTGCTTGCACTCGAGGGGGAAGTTTGTTGCGAATTCTGGGCCTCGAGTCTAGTACCAGCCAGATGACTAAGAAGATGAGGTTGCAAATACCCAAAATCCAAGGGGAAAGGTCTGGGAAAAAGCCAATGAAGGCCGCACTGAACAAGGTGTTGAACAGGGCAATCGGGAACAGCACCTTCCAACCAAAGCGCATCAATTGGTCATAGCGGAAGCGGGGAATGGTTCCGCGTACCCAGATAAACAAAAACAAGAACATGGCAATCTTGGCAATCAGCCAGATAAAAGGCCATTCGCTCGAGCCTGGAATCAAACTATCCAACCAAGCAGGGCCACGGTAGCCGCCAAAAAATAAGGTGGACATGATCGCAGAAGCGGTGATCATATTGATGTATTCCGCCATTTGAAACAGCGCCCATTTGATGCTGGAATATTCGGTCAGATAACCCGCTACCAGCTCCTGCTCGGCTTCTGGAAAATCGAAGGGTGTGCGGTTGGTTTCGGCAAAGCTGGAGATCAGGAAGGTGACAAAGCCCAAAACTTGGAAAAAGATCATCAAGCCGTGGCTGTATTGGAATTCCACAATCTCGCGCAGGTTGGTGCTACCCACCAACATCAGCATTCCCAAAATGGACAGACCTTGGCCCAATTCGTA
>JANYFS010000252.1 GCA_025359705.1 Deinococcales bacterium
TGGCCCCCATGAACCTGTTCAAAGCCGCCCGCTTGGAAAGTTTGGGCGCACGCTCGAGGGAAGGGTTTTGGCCCGTGGCGCTGCTATTGGCCCTGCCTGCGCTGCTTTTGGGGCCGTGGGTGCAGGTGCTGGCAGTTTTTGCGGGGGTGTTAGCGGCGGCTTTGTTGGTGGCAAAGTTTGCCGCTGGGCGCTTGGGTGGGGGCATCAGCGGGGATATTTACGGGGCGATTATTGAAATTACTGAAATTGTAGGATTGTTGGTGGCCTATAGTGTTTTTTGGCATTAGAGTTGAGCAAGGTGAACTATGAAAAAACCTCGAGGGATGAAAAAGATACTTCAGCATAAAAAAGAACCCGCTACGCTCGAGCAAAAGCATGATGCAATTACCGCACAGCTCAATATACTGTACAGCGAAATCGACAGCAGTTTACCCCCAGAACTCGAGGCACTATCCGACGAGATTCTGAGGGAAAATTTTGCAATAGAGTGAATTTTTATTAGATATCTCGAGCCAAAACTTCACCAATTTAAACCACCCAAAACAAAAACCCCTCGAGCCTAATTTCACTCGAGGGTATTCTTTGATTATTCGTATGTGATTATTCGTATTTAGAGCATTGCCAAATGTTGGTGAGCAAACGACACCGATACCGAACCCTCACCCACTGCCGAGGCCACCCGTTTGACTGAACCCGAACGGACATCACCCACCGCAAAGATGCCTGGCACACTGGTCTCGAGCAAAAAGGGACTGCGCTCGAGGGGCCAATTTTTCAGTTCTTCGCTGGATAAATCTTTACCCGCCTTGATAAACCCTTGGGCATCGCGGGCCACAATCCCCTCGAGCCACTGGGTGCGGGGGGCTGCTCCAATAAAGCTGAACAAAAATCCTGCATTTTGCAAATGGGTTTCGCCGGTGGCACGGTTGAGAATGCTGACCTGCTCGAGCTTTTCTTCACCCATACAGGCCACCACTTCGCTGCCCAACTGCACTTCGATATTGGGATGATTAAGGATGCGGTCTACCAAATATTGCGACATTTTAGCCTCGAGCGATTTGCCGCGCACCACCATGATCACTTTGTCGGCAAATTGGGTGAAGTATAGCGCAGCCTGACCCGCCGAGTTGCCCGCTCCCACGATAAAAACCTGCTCGCCTTTGCAGCTCAGGGCTTCGCTCATGGCGGCACCATAATAGATCCCGCGCCCGGTTAGCGCCTCGGCTCCTGTGGCGGGAATGCGGTTCCAGGTGACTCCCATCGACATCACCACCACATGGGCGGCGATTTCCGAGCCATCTTCCAGCTCGAGGATACGGTATGGCCCCTCGAGGCGTACCGCTTTAACTGTTTGCGGGCTGAGCATCTCCACTCCAAAACGCTTACCTTGGGCCACCGCCCGCCGCGCCAAGTCCGCGCCCGAAAGCCCACTGGGGAAGCCCAAATAGTTCTCGATACGGCTGGAGGTTCCCGCTTGCCCCCCTGGGGCTTCGGCCTCGATCAGCAAGGTTTTAAGCCCTTCGGAAGCGCCGTACACTGCTGCAGCCAGACCCGCAGGGCCACCACCCACGATTGCGAGGTCGTAGAAGGGTTTGGCGGCTTTGCTACCCAGTCCCACTCGAGTACCAAGTTCGCTTAGGGTAGGCTGGCTCACAAAACTGCCATCGGTAAACAGCACTACGGGCAACTGATCAAAGCTGTGCTGGCCCCGCTCGAGCAGATCTTTTCCTTCGACACTTTCCGCCTCGAGGAACTGGTACGGAATTTGGTTGCGCGACAAGAAATCTTTAAGCTGATGTGAAGACGCTGCCCAACGGTGTCCAATCACTTTCAGGCCATCAAAACCCGGGCGGTACTGCCCTTGCCAATCCTCGAGCTGATCGTCCAGCACGGGGTAAAGTTTCTCTTGAGGTGGGTTCCAAGGTTTCAGCAAATAGTAATGCACCTGTGAGCCGTTGATCGCTTCAATTGCGGCAGTGGTATCGGCGTAAGCCGTAAGCAACACCCGACGGGCCAATGGGAACAGGTTTTTGGTCTCCTCGAGTACCATCACCCCCGAAACTCCAGGCATCCGTTGGTCGCTCAGTACCAAGGCTACCACTTGATCTTTGGTGTGCAATTCACGCAACACCTCGAGGGCTTCACTACCCGAATTGGCCTTGATAATACGGTAATCGGCTCCATAGTGCGCTCTCAAGTCTCGAGCCACCGCATTCAACACTTCCATTTCATCGTCAACAGTCAAGATTACAGGTTTGGGCATTGGATTCCTTTTGTGTTTGGGTACGATATTACGCACCTCTGATTTAGGCACGCTCGAGCCAAAAGCACATTCAAAAGCACATCTAACATTAAAATTCAAGATTATTACAATGCCAAGATGGTCTTTATTTCGTCTCGAGCCAGATTTGGGTGGGTTTGAAACCCGCCCCTACATTATGCGGGGAAAATTAGACAATAAAATGAAACACTGAACAACGTTTTTAGTAATTTCCTTCTTCGCCTGCATTTGTACTGGGCAAAGTGACTCTAAATTCGGTGCGGCCTGGGTCGGAGAAGGCTTGGATTTTACCCATGTGGCTGCGTACTACAATACTCCGTACAATGTCCAAACCCAAACCTGTCCCCTCGTTGACCCCTTTGGTGGTGAAAAAGGGGTCGAAAATATAGGGTAGGTTGGTGGCTAAAATGCCGCTGCCATTGTCGATCACCGAAACCCGCAGGCAGTTGCCTTGGGCTGCCACCTCGAGGGTCAGAATGCCACCCTGCTTGGGCATGGCATCGATGGCGTTGGCAATCAAATTGGTCCACACTTGGTTCAGCTCACCCGCCAGACCTGTCACTTCAGGCAATTCAGATGCATAGTTCCGCACAATCGACACGTTTTTACCCTTGAACTTGTGGCCCAGCATGGTGAGGGTTCCTTCGATGCCCTGAAGAATATCCACCCTCGAGCGATCTTTGGCTTGATCCATATGGGTATAGCTTTTGATCGAATCGATTAGGCTCGAGATGCGGTCACTGGCGCTGCTGATTTCGCTTAACATTTGGTCGGTTTGAAATTTAAAGGCCAACCAGCGCAGCACGGCGGGTAAAGCCGCTTCATTCAAATAATCTTGCAGATCCTCGAGTTTTTGTACCGTGACCCCCGCGTGAACAAAAATTTCGGCCCAAATATAGCCTTCGGTCACATTATGATCCATCAGCCAATCGGAGATTTCATCTTCTTTTTCACTGCGCTCGAGGGCCGACAGTGGCATTTTAGGCGAGCTATCCGCTTTAAAATTCTTAAAATATTCGATCTCGTCTTTGGAAAGGTTGTGTTTGATCACCCCTGCCACCACACCAGGAAACTGTTCAAAGCGTTTGGCAAGTTCTTGCACCGTACTGCGAACCGCCGCCGCTGGGTTATTCAGCTCATGGGCCAGCCCCGCCGAAAGTTTACCCAAAGACATCAGCTTTTCTTGCTGCTGCTGCATGATTAAAGCGTCCCTCGAACGGTCAACCAAAGACCACGCAAACTTGGCACCCAAATCAGGTATTTGCACCAACATATCTCGAAAACAGCTTTTGGGAAACACTGCAAGCCGTGTTTTACGGAGTGCCAACACATTTCCAGGATAATTCTGCATCCTCGAGAATGGAATCACTCCACCCAAGTCGCCCTCACCAATCGGAAAAGCAACACTGGCCCCACCGCCCTGCCTGCGTGCCTCCATTGCTCCCTCGAGGATAATCGACATGTGCAACGCAGGATCACCATCTTTACGTAAGATTTGGCCTTTTTCGACAATGACTTCCTCCATGTGTTGTTGCAACCACTCGAGGTCGGGGTGTGGCAAATCGGAAAAAATAGGGATTTTTTGGAGATCGGCTAGGGTAATCATGACTGGGGCCTCACAAGGTTGGGTTTAGCTCTAGGGTGTTGGGTGGGTTTAGCTCGAGTTATGGGATATTTTTTAGGTTTTGAGGTACACACCTTATGCCTTTCGGCTACGTTCACGCATTCTAGCGGCTTTATCTTTGAGTTCACGGAAAAAATCCGATTCCACAATATCTTCCACTTGTTTTTGGCGTTTGGCCTCATCAATTTCAATCATCAGCTCTTGAACTTGTTCTTTGAGAACTTCTTCACGGCCCTTAACTTGCAAAGACATATTTTCGATGATCAAAGCCAAGGCGCTCACCTCATCTTGCACTCGAGTGTCATGAATGTGTTGTAGGTTTTGGTCATATTCGCCGCGACCAATATTTTCGGCGGCCTTTGCCAAACCAAGTAGGGGGCGGGTAATACTGGTTGCAATCAGATAAACCACAAAAGCCAAAACGGAAAGTACAATTGCAAAGACATAAATCACCGTCTTGCGGATTTCCTGATGCACCTGATCAATCGCCGCAGCGCACATATCAATGCCCACTGCACCTACAATGGTTCCTTTAGAATTACGAATCGGTGCATATCCAGATTGCCAAGTTCCCCAGCTATCTTTAAAGGTACCATCATCTACCGTGGCAGCACTTAACCCATTGATCATCCTCGAGCCTGCGGGATCATAGTCTTCACCCAAGGCAGGGCGGTTATCTTGGGAAAGCCTACAACTTGCGGGAGCTAGATTCCGCACTATTTCATCCGCTACACCAAATGATGTTCCAGGTGCAACTGATGAACTAACAATCAACTTAACATGGGTTGGATCTTTAGAATTTAAGACGTAGGTATATAACCCACTTGCTTTGGGGTTAGTACGGCGCACAGTCCGAAGATAAGAGCTGATTTTACTATAAGTTTCATCGTCAATTTTGCCATTTTTTACCAGTTTTTCATGATCATCACCACTTATTCCCAATGCTGTAGTTATTGCAGTGGTTCCCACATCACGCTTAAGGTTTTCAGTGGCAACATCCCCCGTAAAACGGTAAATCCAGATAAAAATACCCACCAAAGCCAAAGAAAAAACCAACGTGAATACAATCATTAGGCGGGTTCGCAAACTAATGAAACCAGTGGCTCGAAGCGGGGTTGGCGTAGTGATAGTCATCAGGGTTCCTCGGTAAACATATTCAAAGGTCAGTGAGGGTTTAGGTTGAGTTTCGGGAAAGTGATACAGTCGCTATAGTAATAGGCGATGTCGCAAGTAGCTCGAGAGATTTTTCTTGGGAAACTGATTCACAGGCGTGCAAAAAGAGATTGTCTTTACGCTCGAGTAGATAATAATCTAGGTAAATTCCTTCAAGCAGTGTACACGTTTCTTTGCGAGAGAGTGGTTCTCTTGGATGCTGGGTATAGAACACCAATTGCATCAATTTTGGAACAACATTGAGTAGATCTTGAGCATTGGCATAACTGACCCCACGCAACATCGGGGGTTCTAAGTATTCGCCCTCGAGCAAAATAGCTCCCGTTTTTTGAGCAAAAACCTCGCGCTTTTCGGGGTTTGCCAAAGGTTCCACTTCCACCACATGACCCACTGGAGGCAACTCTCCTCGATCTTGAGCATCAAAAACCAATTGCTCGAGCGCTCCACGCAATAGCCACGCTCCCACACCACCATGTTGATACCCCTCAAGCAACCCGCGAAAAGCGCCCAAACCAAAGCCACCCCCTCCACGTTGTGGAGCCACATAATTAAAGATTTGAAAGCCCACGATCCCTCGAGCGATTTTATGGATTTCAGCATCTTGACTCACCCATTGATTCTCTAATTTATTTAAAGAATTTAATTTATTTAAAGAGTTTGAGGAGGGATGGTCCAGCCCTCGAGCGAAATGGGTGGAATCACGAGGCAACTCATGAAGTGTAGATGCATCAACGTAATTAGGATCATAAACTGCCCAAACATGACCCACCGCGTTTGGATGGTCGGGAGTGTGGCGCAGGGCGCAGGCCCGTATATACTCGAGGTAGCGGCGGTATTTGGGGAATAAATCCCAGAAAAGCTCGAGTACACGGGGTAAAAAGGGTGAATCGGGGCCAAAAACATCCAGCAACCGCACCCCAAGGGGGCCGCCTGGTTCACTCAATCTCGAGTCGGGAGTGTACTGTGTCCATTCGATCATTTGAACTCCAGCCCATCCAAGACACTTTTGCGTTTGGAACGGGATAAACGCCAATTGAGTAGACTTTTTTCATAGCTATTTCGCAATTGAAAAGAAAACCAAATTGCGCCCAGTGCGGTTAAAAGTGCCAAAATCAAATACAAGCGCGAACCTGCGGCTTCGCTGAGCAGTTTAAAATGCTCTAGGGCCAGAAAAATCAGAATCACTACACTGCCAAACAGGGTAGACATGGCATAGACAAAACTGTTGATAAAACTGCTGATGCGGCCCCGCCGCTCGTCGGGAACCAAGCCCAATAGCACACTTCTTGAGGGATGATCCCAGCCCCATTGCACCACTCGAGCGACAAATTGGCTGATCACCACCACCAAAAAATTGGGAAAAGCCACCATCACCAACAAGCCCAAACTTAAAGTTAATGGCAAAGCAGTAAAAGACCGCTTGAGTTCGGTGTGTTTGACCAGATAACTACTCAGAACGGCTTGTACTAACCACAGCAAGCCATACAACAGAATCTTGTAAATACTATAAAAAGTCTGAAACTCTGAAGGATGACCATTAAAACGGAAGTCCACCGTGCGTAAAAAGTAAAACTCCAGCACGGTAAAGCCAAGTCCTGCCAAAAACATGGTTAAGGCTAGATTGCGAAAAAGCGGTACATTCGCAAAAAAATCCCGACCCACATGTAAGTCTTCTTTTATCTTTAATACAAACTTGCTTTTAGTATCGGCTTTGGTGGTATTACGAGCGCGAACTGGCGTGCGGGCCAAAGTCAAACGCAGTAGCAGCAGTGAAAAACCGTACATCAGGGCGGTTAAGCCCATCGTCCAAACCGTACCGCCCCCCGCAGGTGCAAACAAAGCCGCCAGACCATTTCCTAGAATATTGCCAACTGTTGCACCCGCCGCAATAATTGGAAATAACCGCCTCGAGTCTGCTAGGCCGAATAGATCACCCGCCAAAGCCCATAGTGCCAAGGGGAAAATACTGTACTGAACTTCGGTGATCATATAAAGCAGGGGATAAACTGCCAAATCGGGAGCATGAATCCCCAGCAGGAGTGCAACCAAGCCGTAAGCCAGAATAAAACCAGCCACTACCCAGCTCATCAAATTGACCCGCTTGGATTGATCCACTACTCCTGCAAATACACTGGTAGCGCTAACACTAATCACCATACTAATAACCCACATCCACGGCAGTTGATTGATACCCAGTTGGTTGATAAAACCAGTGGTAGCAACCACTTCGGCAAACTGTCCAACAATCGCATCAACAGCAAGCAAAATAAGCAGTGGAACTATTTTTTTCCACTCTGAACTTTTAAGGTTAAAAAATTTACGTTCTGAATTCATTTAAATACACTCCTTTAGTTTTTGCCCCAAATTGTATCCGCACCATACCACCAGTCCTAGAACCCTCGAGCGCCCCATTTAATAAAGCTTCTGCGGCTCGAGCAGTACATGTGCCAGATTATTGAGGCGGGTTTCACTCTCGAGCGAACTGGTTAGGGGCGCAACAAAAGGCAAAGCATATGCAGAACAACCGTAGGTACTACTCACTTGACGTTCCACATCCTCGAGGGCGTGGTTTTGTACCAAATTCACCATCACATTGATGGGGCGTTGCTCGAGCCTACGGGTCACATCCAAGGTGACTGCCACACCTTCATAGTCACGCACATCTAGGCGCATCACCACCCACAAAGCGTCCGAAAGGGCAATGACCGGTAAAGTGGTATCGCTGAGGCCAGAAGGCATATCCAGCAGCACTAGGTCAATTTTTTCGTGTTCGCACAGCGCCTGCAAAGGGGCAAAAAGCGACTCAATCGGATACGACTCACGCAGACAGCAGGCCACCTGTTGGGTGTCGTCGCTGGCAGGAAGTAGCATCAAAGCTCCGCTAGGATTAACTTGCAGGGTATGAAGGGTCTTGTCCAAGCCAACCAATCCCACAAAAAAGTCGTTTAGAGTGGCTTTGGTAGCGCTCGGGCCAAGGCCCAACAGATTGTGCATGTTGGGGCTGGGCAAATCGGTATCCACCACCAAAACCCGCTTATTTTGGGCCAGCCGCAGGGCCAAAGCCGCAATTAAAGTCGAACGCCCAGTGCCTCTAGTAAAGGAACTGAAAGCCAAGAGTGGGGTAACGGGAGTAGGTAGCATCATGGTCTCATCATAGGTCTTGAGGTGTTGTGGAAAGTTAAGCATCGGTTTAGGGCAAAGCAAACCAGCGATGGAGCAACCGACAACTTAGCCACGCAGAACTTTACCTATATGTTAAACTTCTCTCATGAGAATACCAAGTAATACACACACATATTTCCAGATATTAGAGCAGTTGTTCGTCGTCCGTGATCCGTTGTCCGTTACTGCATGGTCATAAATATCGTGTTCCAGACGGATGAATCCTTTTTAAACAGATGAATTCATCCGTTTATTCCACAGACGAATGTTGTAGGCTCGAGTGAAAGCGCTTCAAATCGGTTTGAAAAAATAACGGGTGCAACATTTTCCTCAATTTTGTGGAATATTTGGTTACAGAATATTTGGTTGAGATGTCGTGTATGGGGCGGGTTTGAAACCCGCGTGCTTCGCATAACTACCTACCTGATTTTTGTCTTGCGCCTCGAGGCAAATGGGGTGGAGCAGGATTTGTTTATTCTTTATT
>JANYFS010000272.1 GCA_025359705.1 Deinococcales bacterium
CATGGGTAACGAAAGTTCGTGAGGCTTGGTCCACTCTCGAATCTGCTGGATCGAGTTGGACAGTGCCCCCGCAAATCCTTGCACCGCCTGATGCTCGTCCCCTACCAACACCACATTCCCACTCGAGGAAAGCAAAATTAACTGGAGCTGGGCCAGACTTAAGTCCTGAGCCTCATCAATGGCGATCATCGGCCACTGTTGCGGTGGTCTGCTTTTTTCTTCATTAAAGAGGTAAAAGGGCAAGGCCGCCATATCGGTAAAATCAACCGCTCCCGTGCGTTTGAATTCGGCAACTCCCGCCTTAAAGAGCACCTTAAGGCTACCCCATAAAACCTCTTCCTCAAAAGTCTTGTCCAAAGGGTAGGGCTCGAGCATCTTCAGCAAAGCCTTCGCTTGCTGGTGGCTAAAATCAAAAAGATTGAGCCTTGCATAGTGAAAAGCCTGCAAGATCACTTTTTGACTAAAATCATCCAGCTTTAAATTGACCAGTTCCACTTCACTGCGCCACAGTTTTTGATATTTTTCTTTATCCATCTGAGCTTTGAAATTCAGGCGGGACAATTGCAGCAAACCCAAAGCGTAAGTGGATTTAACCAAATGCTTGTGGCCCAATTCCGTTTTAAGCCGAGTTACATTTTGCCGATTAAAGGAAACAAAAAGTGCTTTTTCGCTTTTAGGTAATTGCTCACCCAACTCGAGGAGCAAGGTGGTTTTGCCTGAACCAGGAGCGGCATTGATCAAATAGTGGCGATGTTGTCGCTCGAGGATGGTTTTAATAATGTTGTGAGTTATGGAGTTCACCTCTTAAGTGTAACATAGTCTTTACTTTAAAGCAATAGATAGTGTATTTGAATTTCGTTTAATAAAATCACCCTCGAATTCTAATAGCTCGAGGGTGATTTTAGGGATTCAATTTTGTTATTACTGAATTTAAAGCTTAGAAGTGGTGCTCATCAGGCAGGTTGGAGCACGCTTTCTTTTTTAGCAAGAGCGTAGCGTTCACGGCGTCCATTTCCTCTAAAGATGGCCAAGCTGACATATTCGATGTCACCGTCTGCCTTTTCGCGGATATGATCGGGATCGGTAGGGCGTGCGCCCCTCGAGTATTTGACCGCTTTGGGCATTTTCATTTTTTTGGTGTTCACTGCTTCGAGTTCACGGCGTTTATAGACGTAACCTCTGCACCAGACGCATTGTTCGCCTTCATCATTTTTAAAAGTGCGTCCACCCACGAGCGCCCAATCAAAATCGTGTTCATTCTCGAGCGGAAATTGATAGCCGCCGTTGGGGACATCTCCAGAATGCCAACCCATGCTCTTCCCGTAGCGGCGTTGCAGCTCGAGGATTTCATCGGGGTTTTTGGCTTCAACGGTGACTTTTGCGCCCAGATCGGTGGTAAATTCGACATACAACATGGTGTTTCCTTTGGAAGTGGTACGAGATTCCAGCTCGAGTGAGGTTGCTTTAAAAGATTAAAAGAGTGTTGCTTCGCAAAAGGGCAATTTCAACCAAATCGGTGATGGGGTTAATCTGAGTTTCTTGCCACACAAGCTCGAGGGTTAGTCCTGTTCCTTTGAGCAATTCTTTGTGTTTTTGCACGATCAACCGAGCAAGGTCAGGATCTGCACTGCTGTATTTCTGGTGGTAGGTATCTTTGATGGCGTTAAAAGATAATGTAAGATAGTCCACTTCAACTCGAGGGTTTATCACCATGATTTCGGTATAATTCTCGATTTGATTGGTGTAAACCTGCATTACAGTTAAGCCGTCTGGAACTTCCCTCGAGCTTAAAGAATAAGCAGAGCTATTTTCGCCCAATAGCTCGAGCAGTACCCATAAAGGAGTTTGATTTTGGGATTCTGCGATTGCCTCGAGCAACCACCACATTACGATATCATAATCCCTATAATTTCGATCCATTAAAACGATCCCTTGATGTTTTTTTTCAGAAGAATACCAAATTTCAGACGTTCCTTTGAAATTGCTATGTTTCCCCCTTCAGTACCTTACAAAAGCTTAAGAATCGTGTCCCATTGCAGGTATTTACTGTATCCAAATTGCAGAACGGGTTGCATGTAGCTTAGTCCGTAACTCCACAAACTTTGTTCGGGTCGAGCGGGTCGATCTTTGAATTCTT
>JANYFS010000343.1 GCA_025359705.1 Deinococcales bacterium
TGGTGAGCCTCATTTATCTCCCAGCAAAGAACCCATTACCGCCAAAAGGGATTAATGGCAGTTAATGGCAGTGCCTAAAAGGGGGCATTCCCAGAAAAAAGAGTTTTTGATCTACCCTCGAGCAACTCACCCAGCTCGAGCTAACGGTACAGCCCTCGAGCAAGCCCCAAGCACAGCAAGCACCAAAAGAGCGACAAGAAGTACTGGGTTTAGATAATTAAGGGGTGAGTTTATGGCAAAACCTCGAGTTAAGGGCAATGGAAACGGCGCAGTCTATGAAACGCCCAGCGGAAAATATCGGTGGGAAGCAACAACGGGATTCTCGAGTGATGGCAAGCGAATCAAGAAGCGCGGAACCTGTGCAACCAAGAAGGAAGCGGAAAAAGCATTAAGAAGTTATTTGGTTGCATACGAGAAGGGTGAAGCAGTGGTCAGCTCCAAAGTCACCTTTGGGGGGTGGCTTAACCAATGGCTCGAGCGTAGAGAGGGCAAGATGGCCCCCAAAACTGTGCATAGTCAAGGTTATTTGGTCAGCCATTACATAGCCCCTGCCTTGGGTAAGAAGAAGATCCAAGAGGTGAGCAAAATGGATCTTCAGCGGTTCTATGATTCACTGAATCGCCCGATTTATGGCAATGGCAAGGTTAAAAATCAGCCTATGGGCGCTTCAGCCCAGAAGCAAATCCATAACATCATTAAACCCGCACTCCAAGAGGCTTTAAAGCTGGACTTGATCAGCCGTAACCCAGCAAGCGAGATCAAACCCGAACCGATCAAGAAGCAAGAAGGTCAAGTCAGCGAAGATAAGGTTTGGACACTGGAGGAAGCCAAGAGGGTGCTACAGGCGGCCCGTATGGATCGGTACGGCTACATCTTTGAATTTATGTTGCTGACAGGCGTAAGGAAGGGTGAAGCGCTTGGTTTGCGGTGGTCAAGCATTGATTTTGAAGCGGGTTACTTACTGATCCAAGACAATCGGGTATCCATCAATGGCAAAGCAATCAATAGCACACCCAAGACCCCAAACAGCATCAGAAAGATCTTCTTGAGTCCAGATGTCAAAGGTGTACTCGAGCGCATGAAATTACAGCAACTCGAGGATGCGGGGATGTGGCTTGAGAGTTGGGAAGATTCGGGATATGTGTTTACCAATGAACGCAGTGGTAAGCCATCCCATCCCGAAAATTTAGCCCAAGGGCTTGACCGCATTCAAAAAGCGGCCCAGGTAAAGCGCATCACCATACACGGGATTAGGCACACCCATGCAAGCCTTGCAGCAGCCCAAGGGGTGAAGATCGAGGTCTTGAGTAAGCAACTGGGGCATAGCAAGGCTTCATTCACCTTGGATGTTTACCGCACGGTTTACGAAAGTGAACGGCAAAACTACGCCCTAGATCTGGCACTACTCGAGATAACCGAAGTTACTCAATTTAAATCGTTGAACTGATATTCGAGGGCCATAGAAAGGGCCATAGGTGATGTTAGATGTTGTGGGTTCTTGGTATTCCATTGACTCGAGGCGCATGAAAATTAGCGATTGGAAGAGGATAATTAGGGGCATCCTGTGAGTAGCTGTGATGCCTTGTTAGTAAATAAACCCGACTCTTAATCAGCGGGTTGTTGGTTCGATTCCAACACGCTTCACCAGATAAAAAAGCAGTACCATACCAAAAGAACTCCCTTTTGCCTTGCAGCTCGAGGGGGATTTTTTGTTAGGTTTTTCGTTTTTCGTCAAAGAAGAAAAGCTCGAGCCAAGCAATTTTTTTCTCACCCTCTCACCCTCTCGCCCTCAATCTTTCCCCTCTCGCCCTCAATCTTTCCCCTCTCGCCCTCAATCTTTCTCCCACTTGGCAGGGCGCTTTTCGAGGAAAGCCGCAATCCCTTCTTGCAAATCGTCGGTGGTGCGTACCCAGGCGTTCACCCCTGCCGCGTAGCGCATGGCCTCACCCAAACCCATGCTTGGGAGCTGGGCCAGCACTTCTTTGCTGGTGGCAATGGCGCTGCTAGAAAGTTTTGAGAGTTCCAAAGCACGCTCGAGGGCCACTTCCAAAACCTTTTCGCTGTCCACCACTTCGTTGAGCAAACCCCAATTTAGTGCCTGTTCCGCCGAAATCAATTTGCCTGTGAGTAACAACTCTCGAGCGCGGCGCTCGCCCACGGCACGCAGCAAAAAAACCGCCACCATCGCTGCCACAAAGCCCAGTTTGACCTCGCTGTAGCCGAGCTGGGCGGTAGTTGCCGCAATCACCAAATCACAGACGCTAACCAAACCCGCCCCGCCCGCGATGGCGTGACCTTGCATCGCGGCGACAATCGGTTTGGGAAACAGATATATCCGTTCGAGCAGGCGGCCCAGTGCCAAAGAATCACGCTTGTTATCTTCGCTCGAGCGCCTCTGAAGTTCTTGCAAAGCCTTCAGATCCGCGCCGCTACAAAACACTTTGGGGCCACCCGCCAAAACAATGGCTCGCACATTTGCATCAGCCTCGAGAGTGCTAAAAATTGCGTCCAACTCGAGAACCATTTGAGGGCCAAGGGCATTGCGGTTGTGTGGGGAATTTAAAGTAATCAGGGCCACGGGGCCGCGTTGCTCGAGCAGAATCAAGGACATGTTTACTCGAGCAGGCCCAAACGCTGGGCCAGTGCATCGCTAAGGATGTACTCGTCGGAGCCAACGTTTAGCAAGGTACAGCCGCGCTCGAGGTAAAAACCCTTAATTTTGAGCCAAGCCTCATCTTCGTTTTTGGCCTGAAGTTCCAAATCGTGCAGGGTTTCCATAATTTCCCCGTCGATCTCCTCGCAACGCAACGCCTCGAGGTGGCCCGAAAACACGTACAGGTCAACGTTTTCATCACCTTTTTGGGCGGGGCCAGCATCTTGCTTAAAGATCAAAAATTCGTCACGCTCGAGCAGGGTATCCAAAAAGCTCGAGAATTGGGCAGGGGTCAGGGTAATCATGTGGGTTATTGTAACGCTTATAGAGTTTTGATGATTTTAGATGCTGCTGAGTAATATCCCGATCAAACCTAGCCAAATGAGGGGCAGTCCGCGTTTCTTTTTGCGTTTGGATAAAATAATCCCACCCAACCACATAATCCCCCACAAAACAGGGAAACTGTAGCGCCAATAGAACCAAGGCCGCTCGAGGGGGGTTCCGTTGGCAAAGTCGTTTAGGGCTTGCTCGTAGTCGCGTAGGGCAACGGGGGCGCTCGAGGGAGGATTTAGCTCGAGGTCAGCACTGAGGATGCCTGTGACGTAGTGGTTTTGGTAGGGGTGCTTGCTGTCGATCCCCAGTTTTTTGCCGATGTTCCGCAGTTCGTCGGGGGTTCCAGTGGCAACCCAAGGCATCAGGGCCAAAAATCCCCCTCGAGGTGAGGTCAGCACATAGCTTTGCTGAGGGTCGCTGGGTTTGGCTTTGCCGATGATCGCGCTTTGCCCGTCGAAGGGAGCATCTAAAAAGTTGCCGACCACCATCGGGTTCAGGGCATAGCGCAGGGTTTTGGACTGCTGCACCGCGTTCCAGGCGCTGTCCAGCCAGGCCAAGGGCTGATCACGGCGGCTGGCGGTTCCCGATTCACGCTCCACCCAAGATTGCCCGTTGGCATCGGGCTGTACCAGAATATCCGCGCCTTGCCCCTCGAGCTTTTGAATCACATCCTTCTTGAAGGCATCCAGCGAAATGGCGATGCCCAGCGTGCCAGCGGGGGTGGGGTAGGCCCGAAGTGCTGCAAGTGAGCCACTGGAAAAATCCAAACCCGTTTTCCCCTCGAGTTCGGTGAGGTACACTTTGTCGGCGGTTCCAATCAGTTTTCCGTTGGGGCCGAAGATTAAAGACTGGTTATAGACTTCACTGCCCGAAATCCGAACTGCGCCCCCCACTATTTTCTCGAGGTGAGGCAAAGGAGCGCTGCCACACACCAAATACACCTTAAATTCTTTGGCAAGTTTGCCACACAGTGGCACATACTGCTCCAACACTTCGGGGGCTAGGGTCAGCAGCAGGCCGCGCTGGAGGCTGACTTTGTGGCGAATGGCCTGAAAAGCTGCTTCGGGGAAGCGTTTAAACAGATTGATCCCCACCGCCCAGTCGAAGCGGTTGGACAAGCGACCTGCGGGCGAGTCTTGCAGCAACAGCCCCACCCCGTTTAGCTCGGTTAAAACCACCAAATTGGGCCGACCCTGCACCATTTTGGTTTGGGCCTGCTCGAGCTGGTTTCGCATCCAGGATTCAAATTGAACGGGAGTAGCAAAATCCGCCGCGCCCCATTTGGGTTGCAGAATAATGGCTCGAGGGTTGCGGTTATTACCCGAATTGCCCAAGCTGCTCGAGGTATTCTGGGCCTGTGCGGGACTACTGGCGCTGATCGCCACAATCATTCCCCCTAAAATAAATTGAGTGATTCGTTTGAATATGCTGAACACCCAACCATTCTACAGGTCATTTACTTTTTTCAGATAGGCTTTCATATCAAACTTCCGCTCGAGGCCCGCCGCATTCATGTAACGCACCGTGCCAAAAATCGCCCGCCGTGTCCAGGGTCGGTCATGGTTGCCAAAACACCAGGCGATGCCGGTAAAGCTGTTGGGATCGCGTCCGTCCAGTTCGTATTTATTATTCATGTAAATCAAAATATCCCAAGCAATTTGTGGGCTTGGAGTCCACTCCAGCACCTTTTTCCCCCAATACATCCGCATATAGTTGCTCATTTTGCCCGTTTTCACCATCTCGAGCTGGGCGGCATTCCAGTAAGGGTCATGGGTTTGGGCGCTCTCAAGCTGGGTTAGGGTGTAGAGATGCGCTCGAGGGTCGTCGGCGTGCTGCTGCAAAGTCAATTTGGCCCAGTTGGGCAAGGCTGCCTCGAAGGAGTCGTAATTTGGGTTGAACCAACAGAAGTTGAAGCTGAGTTCGCGGCGCACAATCAATTCTTCCAGAAATGCCGCTTTCGCATCAGACTCTGGGAATTCTTGCAAACTAAGTACCACCTCGAGCGGTGAAAGATGCCCATAGTGCAAATACGGCGACAAATTGGAAACACGCGCCAGCGGGCCGCCGCGCCCTTCGGCGTAGTGAGCCAAACCTTGCTCGAGGAAGAGATTTAAATGCTTTCGCGCCTCGAGTTCGCCGCCCAAAAAGGTTGTGACGGCAGGAACCGAGGGGTCAACCTCGAGCCGTGCCATCAGCGTGTCCAAATCGGACAAATCCAAACTCGTGGGCAGTTCTATAGTTAAGGGTTGGGGGGTGTAGGCTCGAGC
The DNA here is from genome assembly GCA_025359705.1 of Deinococcales bacterium. Classification (GTDB taxonomy): domain Bacteria; phylum Deinococcota; class Deinococci; order Deinococcales; family Deinococcaceae; genus JACMOA01. Next base: position 5,254 of record JANYFS010000343.1, read on the forward strand.
GGTCAAAGGTAAAACAAAGCGCCCCAGCAATTTGTGAATTTTGGGCCGCAGGGTGCGGGCGGCGTATTCTTGTTTGTTGGATACGGCCCCCAGCGGAACCACCGCTTCGGATTCCACCTCGAGCATTGGGCAGGTGATCTGCTCGGCTACGCGGCTGCGCCAAGCCCGTGCCAGCCGCAAATATCCCCGATCTGTTACCAACATACTGGCCTGCTGGGAAAGTTCTAGCACTCGAGTGGGCGGGTCGCACATCTCGAGCTGAAAGGGAATGTCCCGTGCCTGCAAGCCCGTTTGCACCGCACTCAAACCCTCGAGCAGAAAGCGGTACATCCGAGCGTTAGCCTCTGGGTAATTGGGGGTCAGGCCAAAAAAGACCAGCAGCGGTTGGTTCAAAAGTGCGGCTTGCTCGAGGGCATATTCCAGGGCGTGGTTACAGCTCGAGCGCACCGAGGCTTGCATCCAGTACAGCACAAACGAACCATTAAACCTGATTAGAAGGGAATTTGTAGGGTGGATTCGCTCGAGAGGGATCATTCAAGTAAACTGTACAACAAGATATGCTCTGATCGAACTTGATCGAATCGAGTACACCAACTGGGGGCAGGCGAATCCATGAGTGCCATTTATCAACAAGCCAGACCGCTGCACTGGGATGAAGTGGTGGGGCAAGAACATGTGCGGGATGTCCTCGAGGCGGCGCTGAAGGCGGGCAAGCTGGGCCATGCCTATTTGTTTAGCGGCCCTCGAGGGGTGGGCAAAACCACCACCGCCCGCTTGATTGCCATGACTGCGAACTGCGAAAGTACAGGCGAGGTCAAACCTTGCGGGCATTGCAATTCGTGCCTGTTGGTCAAAAGTGGCTCGCACCCCGATGTCTTCGAGATTGATGCCGCCAGCAATAACTCGGTGGACGATGTGCGGGATTTGCGGGATAAAGTGGGCCTGGCCTCGATGTATGGCGGGAAAAAGGTCTATATCCTAGACGAAGCGCACATGATGAGCAAAAGTGCCTTCAATGCGCTGCTCAAAACCCTCGAGGAACCACCCGCACACGTTATTTTTATTTTGGCAACCACCGAACCCGAACGGATTATCCCCACCATCCTCTCGAGGTGTCAGCATTACCGTTTTCGCAGGCTTTCGGACAAAGAGATTTCGGGCAAGCTTGAGCGCCTTTGCACCGCCGCCAACATTGCCTTTGAACCCGCTGCAATGCATCTGATTGGGCGCTTGGCAGATGGGGCCATGCGCGACGGGGAAAGTCTGCTCGAGCGGATGTGGGCGGGGGAAGGTGCGATCACTTTGGCGGCGGTGGAAGCCGCGCTGGGCCTGCCCCCCGCCCAACAAATGCGAACCCTAGCCCGCGCCCTGCTCGAGCGCAACGAGGCCACGGTTTTGAGCCAGGCCAATACCTTGTATGGGGCGGGTTTTGCGGCCCGCTCGGTGCTGGACGGGGTGAAGGTGGCCTTGCGCCAGATGCTGCATTTCAATGTGGGTTTGGCAGCTTCGGAGGATGTTGCTCGAGACCCTGCCGAAGCTGCGCCCAGCAAAGTTCCCTCGAGCGACCTGCTGCACCTTTTATCGGCGCTGGATCAGCAAGATGCGCGTTTTGTGCGCCATAGCGACGCAATGGCCCTCGAGCTGGCCTTGATTGCGGGGATGTTGTCTTTGGATGTGTCATCCAATATTTCATCCAATGTTTCAACTCAAACCTCGAGCCAAGCGGGAAATACGGTTGCTGAAATCCCCGCCGATTTGCTCAGACGGATTTCCACCCTCGAGCGGGAAATCAGCCAACTGCAAGCCAATCAATCTCGAAGGAGCCAGTATGATTTTGATCCTAATGTAGAGGCACCTGCGGCATTTTCTACACTTTTAAAAAGTCCATATCCGCCCTCGACATCCAAAAATCAAACCCCAG
>JANYFS010000345.1 GCA_025359705.1 Deinococcales bacterium
TTGGTCGCTCACGGGGCGGGCCGCTCGAGTTCCAAAGTGACTCTGGTTTTGCTGCCATGCGTATGACGGATCTCCACACTCTCGAGTTTGTGTCCTTGACGATGTTTAACGATTTGTACGTGTGCTGTGTTACGGGGGATACGGTATTGCACTTTACGGGGTCGTCCTCGCTTACCCGTGTGTTTGGGTAAGTAGGCTACTCCAAAAATTTTCGGGAACAAACTGGCATAGCCATGTCCACCATCGGTAAAGAAGGTAAGGTCATATGGATCGAATAAACGGAGCCGAGTGTCGGTCATCAGGTCTTTGATCAGGATTTCATCTCGAGCGCCAAGTCGCAGAGAAACTATGAATTTACTGTATGGATCGATGGTAGTTGCTTCCCAACAGGGCTGACTCTTGTTTGCATAGAAACCATGGCGTTCATCAGATTGAAGTGCAGTGGTCTTGAGGTTGACCGCATAACGGTCATGAAGATCTTTGGCATGTTTTCCTATGACCACAATGATTCGCTCTACGGTGTCGTGATGGACTTTACACAGGCGAACTATGGCAGAGATGGAATTACCTTCTGCCAAGTGTTCGGCAACATCAACGAAGGTATCTCGATCAATTTTACTGTGCCACAAAGGGGTTCCCTTCAGCTCACTGAACTCGATGCCACAGGTTCTGCACTTGAGGTAACGGGTTTGGTGTTTACCGTAGACTTTACGGATGACGAGATTATCTGCACCTGTCTTGAGAAAATCTGGGCAGTCAGGAGTTAGGCAGGCTAAAGTGGACAGCGGGAGTGGCTTTTTTTGCGTTTTCACAAAACGAATTTTGCTCACTCCCAACCCTTTTGCCTACAGGGGCTGCGGGATCATCTCAGCTAACTACCTCGTGTTGAGTTGTTGCGAAAAAAGGCGTTTCTCTCGAGGGCATCAAGCAAAAACGAAAAATCCCCCGTACAAGACGGGGGGATTTGGCGGGCGCTGTAGGACTCGAACCTACGACCTACGGTTTTGGAGATCAAGCATTACCATTAATAAGGGTTCACCCCCTTTGACAGTGGTCAACAAAATATTCTCTCTCAGTCGCTGGTTTTCATTCTGCTCGAGTTCCTTACCTAACAAGAACCCACAAGGTTTTACACGCGCTATGACGCACGCTATGACGCACGAATTCAATTCAGCTTTTTCGGGTCGGTCAAACTTTCGGGTGTTACCAGTGCGGATAAATCTAAGGCGTAATCTTTGCGTTCGCTTTCGTACACGGTGCGGTAAACGTCCAGGGTGAAGGATGTGCGGGTATGGCCCAATTGCTTGCTTAAGACTTCGGGCTTGACCCCTTGCGCCGCCGCTAGGCTTGCGTGGGTGTGTCGTATCCCGTGAATGGTTATCCGCTTCACACCCGCCGCCGTGGTGATTCTGGCAAGGGTACGGTCTAGGTTATCGGGATGTGTTGGCTGTCCTGTGCGGGCATGGGTAAAAACCCACCCCGTTCCTTCCCAGTCGTTAGGGTGCATCTGCTGGTCTTCAAGCTGCTGTAATTTGACCCGCTCGAGCAAATCATGGATGTCATGGCTTAGGTAGATTTTTCGGTTACTTGCTGCTGTCTTCACCGTGCTATTTAAAGCCTTGCCGCTTATGGTAATGCGGTTCTCGCAGATCATTAAATAGCTTTCTTCTAAATGCACATTCACCCAACGTAGTCCACAGGCTTCGCCCTTACGGGTTCCTGTCAATAACATGAATTCAAATACATACCCATAGCGATCCACTCGAGCCGCTTGAAGGAAGCGCAAGGCTTCTTCAATTGTCCAAACATCCGCTTCACTAACCCGTAAAACACTTTTTTTGATTGGGTCGGGTTTCACTTCATTTGCTGGGTTTCTGTTGATGTGGTCAAGTTTTAAGGCTTCATTCAAAGCAGGCTTTATCACACAGTGGATTTGTCTTTGAATGGATGCCCCAATGGGCTGATCCAGTTTGTGACCATACACAGGGCGATTCAGTGAGTCATAGAAGCTCTGTAGGTCAGCTTTGCTGAGTTCTTGCAAGCGGATTTTACCCAGTACAGGGATTACGTAGTGATTCGCCAAATACCTTTGCCCGTGCAAGGTCTTAAGCGCGTATTTCCCTTCACGCCGCTCGAGCCAAGTGTTAAGCCAGTCCCCAAAGGTGATCTTGGAGGGTGCGGATAGTTCCCCCTTATCCTTGGATACCAAGGCATCTCGAGCGGCTTTTTCTGCTTGCTTCTTGGTTGCACAGGTTCCGCTACGCCGTTTCCGCTCACCCATGCTTGAGATGCTGACCGTGACTTCCCACCGCCATTTACCAGAGGGCATCAGCCACACCGTACCGTTCCCGTTCCCCTTGGCTCGAGGTTTCTTGGTTGTTTCTGCTTTGCCCACCTGCTCACCCCCTTATTGCTCGAGCTGGGTGAGTTGCTCGAGGGTAGATCAAAAACTCTTTTTTCTGGGAATGCCCCCTTTTAGGCACTGCCATTAACTGCCATTAATCCCTTTTGGCGGTAATGGGTTCTTTGCTGGGAGATAAATGAGGCTCACCA
>JANYFS010000346.1 GCA_025359705.1 Deinococcales bacterium
ATCCGTATCTTACAAGGTGCTGCTGTTGGGTCAAGACAGGTGCCGCAGTTGGGCCAAGACACAACCAATGTCGGACGCCGTCCACGGTTGTACAGACCTCGTCCAGATGCCACCTCGAGGCCCGACGGGGTTCGAGGTGACGCAAATCCTCCGCAAACATCGGACCAAATTTGATACACCATTCGCGCAGGGTTTCGTGACTGACCACAATGCCGCGCTGATGGAGCGGGCAGGCCCTTTCTAGGTGCCGCTTTGCCCAAGACAGCAATTCTTGAACGTCTCGGTAGCTCAGAGGAAAGCGGTGATACAACCAGACAGCGTGCTGGATGATGGTCATAGGAAAACGGTGGCGGTAAGGCTTGAGGTCGGTCACGGAGGGTCATTCTACTCCACCCCGATTAAGGCAACACAACCAGTGTATCACCGACCTCGTGGCAGCTCATTTGGTGGTCTCCGATTTAGCCCCTATAATCACACCCATGTCCCTCGAGTCCACCGATTCTCCTAATCTAGCCTTGTGTATTGTCTTGGGAGATCGCCGTTTTGCGCTGCTGGCAGGTCAGGTTTTGCATATTTATCCTATGGTGGCTTGGCACGCCTTGGGGCATCCGAACAGTTCTATTGTGGCAGTGGTGAGGGTGGCAGAGCGGCTGCTCAGTGTGGTGGACCCTCGAGTGGCTTTGGGGCTGCCCGCTGGTCGGGTGGAGGTGTCACATCACTTGCTCGAGCTGAGTGGTGTTTCTAAAAATTCTGGTCAAAATTCTGGACAAAGTTCTTTTTTGCTGTGGGTAGATCAGGTTGAAGGAACCTTGTCCCTCGAGCGGCAACATACCCAAGGTTTGCCTGCGGGTGGCCCAATTGGGGCTTTTGGTTTTGCTCAAAATGTAGAGTATCCTGTTCTCGAGGTGGGGTTTTTTGCGCCTTGATCCCAGATCACCAGACCCAAAAAACGCGAAACCCGAACCCAAAAACATGCCCAAACTGCTGCCCTACCAACTCGAAAAACTGTGGATCTTACTCGAGGGGATCAGTGGAATTATTCCCAGTATCCCCCAAAAAACCGACCTCGAGCGGGAGATTTATGCTGTGGCACTCGAGCAAGAATGTACGCCCCTCGAGCTGATCCAGGCATGGAAAGCAGACCCCCAAGCGCAGTCGCTCAAGCCCATTTTGCAACTTCTAACCATCTCCGAAACCCATTTTTACCGCGTTCCCGCGCAAATGCAGGCACTCGAGCAAGAGATTTTACCGCAACTTCTCGAGCGAGCCGCCGTTAAACGGTGTTTGAGGCTGTGGTCGGTGGGGTGTTCTTCGGGTGAAGAGGTTTATACTTTGGCGATTTTGCTCGAGGAAGTGGCCCAGAAAATGGGTATTGCTTTGGGGCAGTGGGACATCGAAATTTGGGGCAGCGATTATAACTTTCACAACTTACAGCGCTGTCGCCAAGCCATCTACAAACGCTGGTCGTTTCGGGGAACCCCCGAGCATTGGAAAGATCAGTATTTTAAGGCATTGCATACCACGCTCGAGCCAAGTTTTGACCATGCTTGGCAGGTTGCGGATCGTTTGCGCCGCTGGGTTCGTTTCGAGCATCTGAATCTGATGGCCCCACAATGGCCCCCTTTGCCACTCAGTTGTGATTTGATTGTTTGCCGCAATGTCACCATCTATTTCAATGCAGAGCGCACCCAAGGGGTCTATCAACGGCTGGCACAGCGCCTGCGTCCCTTGGGTTGGTTGTTATTGGGGCCTTCCGATCCGCCGCCCAACGAGGTAAGTGTCTTGCACAGTGGTTTGAAAAGGCGGTTTTTCTCGGGTGCGGTGATGTGGCAGTATCGGGCTTTAAATCACGAGTTAAAACACGAGCTAAATGCCCCTTCCTTGGCCCTCGAGTCTCCAAGTGGTATCCGTATTCCTTCCAGTATTCCGCCCAGTATTCCCTCGAGCCATTTAACAGATCTTACCGATTATAATCCCATTTCTCTTGAGCAAGATGCACTCGATTTGACCGAAACGCAGCAGATCACTCCCGAAAGTACCCTCGAGCTGGAGGTGTGGCACCTGCCTTTACAGCAAGGAATGCAAGCCCTCGAGCGCCAAGATTGGGAAGTGGCCTTGCTGAATTTGCGCCAAGCTGCTTTTTTACAAGCCGATCACCCGCTGTTACATCTGCTTTTGGGTCAGGTTTGGATTCGGCTGGAGCAACCCAAACGGGCCAAAGCCGCGCTTTCCCAAAGCCTACTGCTGCTTTCACCCCGCGACCACGAAGAGCCGCTCGGTTGGGGTGAAACCTTGCGGGTTGGCGAGATGCGGGAGGCTGCGGGAGCCTTGCTGACTTCGCTCGAGGCTTTGATATGAAGTTGCCTATGAATTTATATGCCCATCTCTCCGATTCCGACCAAGAAAAGCTGCGAACTCGAGCCAAAATGTTGGCTCAAACAGATCAAAAGCAGCCCGCAGAACCCCCGCTCGAGGTGATGGTGGTTCGTTTGGGGCAAGCCGAACGGTACGCGCTACCTTTGAGCAGTTTGGTGCAGGTGATTCAGACCGCAGTGTTCCCTTTGCCGGGGGTTCCTTCCGAGATTGCGGGGATGTTAAGTTGGCATGGGCAGATGATTTGTGTTTTGGAGGCGGCCCATTTGTTGGGCCTCAATGCCTCTACGATAGAAACCACTACTCGAGTGATTTTGCTAAGCAGCCCACACGGTTTGGTGGCCCTCCAAGTAGCGGAGATCCTCGAGCTAGCCTCCTTTGCACCCTCGAGCTTGGGGCCGCCTATGGTGGGGCGTTTGGCGGTGCAGGCCATCTATGCGGGCCACACCGCTCTGCTCGAGCCTGCCCAGTTGTGGGAACGGGTGATGAGTCTCGTATCTGAATAGCTCGAGTTGGATGATACAATAATGCTTGTGAAACCCCTTAGCCGCATTTTTAGTCGCACCGCACGCTGGATTCAAGATCGTAGTCTCTTTGTTAAATTGATCCTGTTTAGTTTTTTACTGCTGCTCCCTGCCCTAATTATCGCGCCACTGCTGTTGTGGAACTCCATTGCACAGTCCACCCAACAAACTGGCGGGGTTCGCCTGAAAGAATTGGCCTTCAATGCCATCGACAAATTAGACCGTAATTTATTCGAGCGCTACGGCGATGTGCAAGCCTTTGCCCAAAGCGCCCAAGCTAGGGGAATGCAGCCGCAGGCGATCACGAGTTGGATGCGAACCATGATGAAGTCTTACGCTCCAAGCTATAACCTGATGTTGGTTGCGAACCAGAAAGGTAAAATTATCGCGGCAGTCGCTAGCAACTCGAGCGGGCAATTTGTGGAGCAAAGTACCACCGCCAAACTGCTAGGCCAAGATGTCTCCAGTGAAACGTGGTTCCAAACTTCGCTCGAGGGTAAAATTCCTGCGGGCAAAGCCGATGTGGATGATGTTCACCGCGACGCTTATCTTTCGCAGATCTTTGGTTTTGAAGGTGCGATTGGTATGGGCTTCACTGCACCTATCCGCAACGACCAAGGCCAAGTTGTGGGGGTCTGGAGCAACCGTGCCAATTGGCAGGTGGCGCTGCGTATTTTGGACGAGATCAAACGTCAAGCCAGCAATGAAAATGTGCAAAGCCTCGATATGCACCTGCTCAATAGCGGTGGGCTGATTCTCAACGATGCCAAAGTGGAAAATGTTTTGCAAACCTCGGTACTCGAGCGCAAAAGCTACCTGCTTTCCAAGGCCCAGCCCGAGGGTTTCACCTTCGATAGCACCAACCTAAATGGAACCAAGCTCGAGGTGGTGGAAGCTTGGGCGCGGTCTAAAGGGTACTCGAGCTATCCAGGAGTGGGTTGGCAAATTTTGGTGGAGCAAAGCAAACAAGAAATTGGCGCTCAAGGAACCCAAGTGTTGCGGTTTAACTTAGGGGTGATTGGGGTGCTGTTGTTATTTTTACTGCTGGCAATGTGGTTGATCAGCCGTTACATTGTGGGGCGGGTTCGGGATATGGTCAAGGTCGCCAACCGCTTGGCTCTGGGCGATTCCAGCCATACCCTCGAGCGGGTTTCCAAAGATGAAATTGGCGAATTGGCTACCGCCATGATCTTGGTGGCTTCGCACCAATCGCAAATGTCGCAGGTGGCTCAGCACATTGGGGAAGGAAACCTGCGCCAAAGCTTGACTCCCCGCTCGAGTGAGGATTCTTTGGGCCAAGCCTTTGTACAGATGAATCACCGCCTGTGCGATATGGTTACATCGATCAAGGGTAACGCCCAAGAGATGCAAACCGCCTCGAGCGGACTGTTGCTCTCAGCCTCCCAACAAGCCTCGAGTGTGACCCAGCAATCGGCAGCCATTGCCGAGACCACTGCCACCATCGAGCAAGTCAAAGCCTCAGCCGATCAAGCGGTGGATCTTGCCAATACAGTCAATCAAAATGCCCAAATTGCTTCCAAAGTGGCCCAAAACGGGGTGGAAACCCTCAAGGAAACCACCACAGGTATGGAGGAAATCCGTGAGCGGGTCTCCAAAATTGCCGAGCATATTTTGGCCCTCTCCGAGCAAACCCAGCAAATCGACGAGATCATTACTTCGGTCAACGAGCTAGCGGATCAATCCAACCTGCTGGCCCTCAATGCCGCTATCGAAGCCAGCCGCGCAGGAGAACACGGCAGAGGTTTTTCGGTAGTGGCTCAAGAGATTCGCTTGCTTGCCGAGCAATCTAAAGCCGCTACTTCGCAGGTGCGCTCGATCTTATCGGACATTCAACGGGCTACCCACACCACGGTGATGGCAACCGAACAAGGCATCAAAGTGGCAGATGTGGGCAGTCAAAATATTTCCAAAATGAACAGCACCATTTTGGAACTCAGTGATGCCATCAAGCAGGCGGCGTATTCGGCCCAACTGATCAGCGCTTCGGTGCGCCAGCACTCCATCGGTATGGAGCAGATTTCCACCGCCATGATGGACATCAACAGCGCCACCTCGAGCAACCTCACCATCTCGAGGCATACCAGAGCCGCCGCCGAACAGCTCGATCACATGGCAAGCTCGCTCGGGGAATTGGTTTCTCACTATCAAACCTAATATCAAACCCAAGCTAAATGGGGTTAAATTTAAGTCCTACACTCGAGGCTCTAGGCTGAAATATAAACAACAAAATGAAAAAATGAACAAAAGGCTTGCTTTTTTAGACTTTGACCTGTAACCTATTTGAGCGGTTTTATTGGAGGGTTTCCGAACCCAAACCAAAATCACATGCAAAAAAATAAAAAGTACACGATGGAGAGGTGTCCGAGTGGTTTAAGGAGCACGCCTGGAAAGCGTGTGTAGGTGAAAGTCTACCGCGAGTTCGAATCTCGCTCTCTCCGCCACATTTCCCGACTTTAGGTCGGGCTTTTTTTTTGGAAATAATCGCCATTGTATCGCCATCGGTTGTGTTGCCTTAATCGGGGTGGAGTAGACTGACCCTCCGTGACCGACCTCAAGCCTTACCGCCACCGTTTTCCGATGACCATCATCCAGCACGCTGTCTGGTTGTATCACCGCTTTCCGCTCAGCTACCGGGACGTTCAAGAATTGCTGTCTTGGGCAAAGCGGCACCTAGAAAGGGCCTGCCCGCTCCATCAGCGCGGCATTGTGGTCAGCCATGAAACCCTGCGCGAATGGTGTATCAAATTTGGTCCGATGTTTGCGGAGGATTTGCGTCACCTCGAACCCCGCCCTCGCTCGAGGTGGCATCTGGACGAGGTCTGTACAACCGTGGATGGCGTCCGACATTGGTTATGTCTTGGCCCAACTACGGCACCTCACGGGCCGGGCCGCTGGCGGGCCGTAGATGAGCACGGTTTCGTGCTCGACATTCTCCTTCAACGGCACCGAGACACTGAGGCGGCGAAGACTTTCTTGACAAGGCTGCTGAGAGAATACGATGTTCCAGAGGTCATTCATACCGATCAACTCAGGAGCTACGGAGCCGCGATCCGGCAGATCTCGAGCCTGGTAGATGTTGACCATCAGCAGGTGATCTCTACAGCCAGGTGTAACAAC
>JANYFS010000107.1 GCA_025359705.1 Deinococcales bacterium
CAGGTCGCTGCGCTCGAGAGTAAGAGGGTGAGAAAAAGATTGTGTGGCTCGAGGTTTTTTTCTTTAACGAATAACGAATAACGAATAACGAATGACTCAAAACGAACATAAAAAGCCCCTAGCCAAACTCGAGGGAAACCCGTTACAATGCAAGAGCCTTTAAAGCAATTCTGTGAGATTGCACCCGCCCCGCGAGGCGACAAGGAGAAAGTATGAACGAACCCCAACACACGCCAAGCGAAACGCGCTTTGGCGCGTTCTTTTTTGTATCCCCTGTGCATAAGATGGTTGTCACCAAGGAGCAGGATCATGGAATATAAAGCCGAAATCCTCGACTCGAGCGAGATCAAACGCGCCCTGACCCGCATTGCCCATGAAGTCCTCGAGCATAACAAGGGGGCTGCTGATATTGCGATTGTGGGGGTGCATACGCGGGGGATTCCCTTGGCCTTGCGCTTGGCCCAAAAAATCGCTGAACTCGAGGGGCATGAAGTGCCGACGGGCAAGCTGGACATCACGCTGTACCGCGATGATCTGTCGGAAATTGGCCTGAAACCCGTGGTGCGCCGCACCGAAATTGACTTTGATATTCACAGCAAAAAAGTGATTCTGGTCGATGATGTGCTGTATACGGGCCGCACTGTGCGGGCGGCTTTGGACGCGTTGATCGACCTAGGGCGGCCCAAAAGCATCCAACTGGCGGTTTTGGTAGACCGTGGACACCGCGAATTGCCGATCCGCGCCGATTATGTAGGCAAAAACCTGCCCACTTCCAAAAGTGAAATTGTCAAAGTTCGCTTGCTCGAGAGCGATAGTGCCGATGTGGTCGAGCTGTGGGAAAGATGATGAAGCATCTACTGGATTTTGATGGTTGGAGCCGCAGCGACCTCGAGAGCATTTTGGAAACCGCTCAAATGATGGACGCGGTTCTCGAGCGGCCCGTTAAAAAGGTTCCCGCGCTGCAAGGCATGACCGTTTGCACCGCCTTTTTTGAAAACTCCACCCGCACCCGCCTGAGTTTTGAACTGGCAGCGCGGCGGATGAGTGCCGATGTGGTGACGTTTGCGGCGGGTAGCTCGAGCCTGTCCAAAGGGGAAAGTCTGCGCGACACCATAGAGACCCTCAAGGCCATGCGGGTCGATGCCTTTATCGTGCGGCATCCCGCCTCGGGAGCGGCGCACCAAGTGGCAAAGTTTGGCGGCAGTGTCACTCTGAACGCAGGCGACGGTTGCCGCGCCCACCCCACCCAAGCGCTGCTCGATGCCTACACCCTCTTCAAAGAATTTGGCAGGCTCGAGGGCTTAAACGTCGCCATTGTGGGGGATATTCGCCACTCGAGGGTAGCCCGCAGCAATGCCCAATTGCTGAAGATTTTGGGAGCCAAAGTGACTTTGTGTGGGCCTGCCCCGCTATTGCCCAAAGAGCTAGCGGGTATGGCAACCCTGACCACCGATCCGCTCGAGGCGGTCAAAAATGCCGATGCGGTGATGGCTCTGCGGATTCAGCAAGAGCGCATGTCGGGCGGGTTTTTGCCCAGTCTGAACGAGTATATGTTGACCTATCAGGTGAATGAAGCCCTGCTCGAGCGAGCCAAGGAGGGGGCCATTGTGTTGCACCCTGGCCCAATGCTGCGCGACCTCGAGATTTCGGGGAGTTTGGCAGATTCTGGGCGCTCGAGGATTGTGCAGCAGGTGGAGAATGGGGTATCAGTGCGGATGGCGGTGTTGTATCACCTGCTGGTTGGGAAGCGGTAGTTTGCAAAAAACTAAGATGGTTTGCAATATGACTCCTCGAGCTTTGAGTAAACATAGTAAATCGTTATACAATTCCTAACTTTTAAGATAGTCTAAGCCTAGTTTTTTAGTTTTAGCATAACAATTATCAAAAAAATGATACCTTACATCGTCTTTATCGAGATTCCTCCTATGGGGTGCAGCGTGCTGCGCCCCTGCACAAGATATGATATGAATCTCTTGTTATTTTCCCCGTTCTAAATCCAAATTAAATGAGTTTAGAAACATGCTGTTATGTATTCATCTAAAGCACAAAGCCTATTGGTGAATATAAAGGAGAAGTCTAACCCATGCTAGAAATCAAAAATATCAAACGAACCCCCACTTCCCCCCTCGAGTCTATTTTTATCCAAGATGGAAAGATCTTGGGTTTTAACCTCGAGGAACATGCAGAAACGGTTTTGGATGGCAAGGGTGGCCTGCTGGCTCCTGCGTTTATCGAGCTGCATGCGCATTTGCGCGAACCTGGGCAGGAGCAAAAAGAAGATCTTGCCAGTGGCTTGGCGGCGGCGGCGGCGGGGGGTTACGGCACCGTAATTTGTATGCCCAACACCTCCCCTGTGATCGACCAACCCCAGATCGTCTCGAGCCTGATTGCCAAAGCCGAAACCTTGGGCTTTGCGCGGTTGAAACCCAGCGCGGCACTCTCGAGGGGGCAAAAAGGTGAACAACTTGCCGACCTTGCCGCCCTGAAAGCAGCGGGCGCGGTGATGTTTACCGACGATGGGCGCACCAACG
>JANYFS010000108.1 GCA_025359705.1 Deinococcales bacterium
TCGGGTGGGAACACTTTATGTTCGCCGTCTTCTTTCAGACCCTTGATGGCAGGAACCTCAAGCGGGTTGGGCAAATAGTCCACCACGGCATCGAGCAGCAACTGCACGCCTTTGTTTTTGAGGGCCGAACCACACAACACAGGGAAAATCTGCTGAGCGATGGTTCCTTTACGCAAAGCGGCAATCAATTCGGGAACGGTAGGCTCCTCACCCTCGAGGTATTTCGCCATCACAACTTCGTCCACTTCGGCAACAGCCTCGAGCAACATCACGCGCATTTCTGCCACTTTCGCAGCAAATTTTTCGGGGATGTCATGCTCGAGGATGTCGGTTCCCATGTCGTTGGTGTAGGTGTGCGCCCGCATCCGAACCAAGTCGATGATGCCTTTAAAGTCGCTCTCTTCGCCCATAGGGTACTGAATGGGGGCAGGAATCGCACCCAAACGCTCTTTGATGTCTTTCAGAACCAATTCAAAGCTGGCACCGGTTTTGTCCATTTTGTTGGAAAAGGCAATGCGAGGCACGCCGTAGCGGTCAGCTTGTCGCCAAACGGTTTCGGACTGTGGCTCCACACCCTGTGAAGAATCGAACACCGCAACTGCGCCGTCCAAAACCCGCATCGAGCGTTCCACTTCGATGGTGAAATCTACGTGACCAGGGGTATCGATGATGTTGACCACGTACTCTTGACCGTGGTGCGTCCACTTGGCAGTGGTGGCGGCAGCGGTGATGGTGATTCCGCGCTCGCGCTCTTGGGCCATCCAGTCCATGGTGGCAGCGCCATCGTGAACTTCGCCGATATTGTGGGTGCGGCCTGTGTAAAACAGGATGCGTTCGGTGGTGGTGGTTTTACCTGCGTCGATGTGGGCCGCAATTCCGATGTTACGGAAATGGGTTAAGTATTCATTTGCCATGAGTTCTCCTGAACAACGTTGTGAAGCTGTTAAAGCTGTGGTTTTATGCTTTAGTTTGATGCGGTGAGTGGACTCGAGCGAACTCGAGCGGAGGTATTACGGCTGGGAGCAGAAAACTTAAAGACTGTATTGAACTCGAGTCAGGCAGGTATCAGAGAAACATCACAGAAACATTCAAGAAAACAGCAAAGCAGTACGCTCGAGGGATCAAAATCACGCTCGAGGGGGTTTTGCAAAAATGTCTCAAAAATCCTGCTGCATGGGCCTCTCCTGATGTGTCGCTCAAGGATTAGTTTGAAGATCATCTGCACATCTTCCAGCCATAAAACAGGGCGCATGATCGAAATACGACCAGTGCGCCCCACCTCTACCGCAAAATCAAACCTGAGATCAAATCCGAGATTAAACTCGAGATCAAATTTACCAGCGGTAGTGGGCGTAAGCGCGGTTGGCTTCTGCCATACGCTCGATGTCGTCCTTCTTCTTGACTGCGCCGCCACGACCTTGGGCCGCGTCGATCAGTTCGTTTGCCAAACGCTCCATCGCAGTTTTCTCGGGGCGCTTGTTGGTGGCATTGACCAACCAACGCAAGCTGAGGCTCTGACGACGGCGTGGGTTAGGCTCCACAGGAACTTGGTAGGTGGAACCCCCTACACGGCGTGAACGCACTTCAAAGCGAGGGTTGATGGTGTCCATGGCTTGCTTGAACACTTTGAGTGGCTCTTGGCCTGTTTTGGTTTGAATCAACTCGCACGCTCCGTAAAAAATACGGCTCGAGAGGTTCTTCTTACCATCGCGCATCATGCGGTTGATCAAGGCACTGACAATTAAATCGTTGTACAACAAATCAGGTTGTACCACACGGACTTCTGCTCTACGACGACGTGCCATTACTTCTTGCCTCCCTTGGCAGCGGGTGCGCCTTTAACTGCGCCTGCTTTAGGACGCTTGGCTCCGTATTTGGAACGGCTCTTCTGACGGTTTTTCACGCCTTGGGTATCGAGGCTTCCGCGCACGATGTGGTAACGCACACCAGGCAAATCTTTTACCCGTCCACCACGGATCAAAACCACACTATGCTCTTGCAAGTTATGGCCTTCACCAGGGATGTAGGCAGTGACTTCGAAGCCCGAGGTCAAACGAACACGGGCGATCTTACGCAGCGCCGAGTTGGGCTTTTTGGGGGTGGTGGTCTTGACGACGGTGCAGACTCCACGACGGAAAGGGCTACCTTTGAGCGCAGGAACCTTGCTCTTCTTGACCATGGTCAAGCGGCCTTTGCGAAGGAGTTGGTTGGTTGTGGGCATTCGCTTCCTTTTTCCTTTTCTTAATTTCGGGTGTTTGAAATGATATTTCCCGAAAAATGCTCGAGTGAAGTCTATCTCCCTCGAGCAAGCAACTTTGTTAGTCTAACTCGAGTTTCAAAATATTTCAAGGGGTAATGCGGGGGCATAGGTGCTGTTTTACCGCTTCGGGAGTAGAAAAACTGAAATGTAGTAACTTCACAAAGTGAAATTTGAGTCCAGTTTGAGTTGAGTTTGAATAGAATTTCAGGGGATTTGAACTCCGCCAAATGGCTTAACCTCGAGCGCAACACCTAAATTCGCTCTTGACGAATCGCTCGAGATCCGCTATCATTTTCTTCGCCTGAAACTCTAGCCGAGGTGGCGAAATTGGTAGACGCACTAGTTTCAGGGACTAGCGCCGCAAGGCATAGGGGTTCAAGTCCCCTCTTCGGCACCAAAAAAGAGTATGTAAAACAACTGTTTCAGGAATACGCTCGAGACCCCAGTTTATCGCTGGGGTTTTTTGTTTGGGTCTTTCTGCCGACCCCAGATCGGTATACTGAATCTCGGCACTCGAGCGCCAACGCTTCAGATACACCCCAACCCAATATCCACACAAAAACAGGTGAAAAATCCCTATGGACATGATTGACTTTCGCACCATCGAACCCCTACGCGACATGAAAGCAGTCGTTTCGCTGTCGCTATTGATGGCCCAAATTAAAGGTCCAAAAAGGGTAGCAGTCGCGGCGGCGGCAGACCCACACGTCCTCGATGCCATCAACGAAGCGCGTATCGACGGCATGATTTCCGCTCAACTGTATGGGGATGCCAACCAGATTCTAGCGATTTGTCGGCAGCTCAAAATTGACCCCGCCAAATTTGAAATCACCGACGCACCCAGCAACGACGTTGCGGCAGAACTCGCGGTTAAGGCGGTCTCGGAGGGGCGGGCGGATATTTTGATGAAAGGCTTGCTGGACACAGCAGTGATTCTGCGGGCGGTATTGAATAAAGACTGGGGATTGCGTTCGGGCAAACAGTTATCGCACGTTTTGGTCTACGATACCCCGCTAGCGGACTATGGGCGGCTGTTTATGATGTCCGACGGAGCTATGAATATCGAGCCTGACCTAAAGGCCAAGATTGCCATCGTGGAAAACACCGTGACTGTGGCGCACTGTTTGGGAATTGAACTGCCCAAAGTAGCCATGCTTGCGGCGGTGGAAGTAGTCAACCCCGATATGAGTACCGCTATAGATGATGCAATCATCTCCAAAATGGGTGATCGTGGGCAAATTAAAGGGGCGATCATCGATGGGCCTTTAGCCCTGGATAATGCCATCAGCGAGGAATCTGCCAAAATTAAAAAAATTAACTCGCCTGTGGCGGGAAAAGCCGATATTTTGATCGTGGATAATATTGATGTGGGGAATGTGCTGTACAAAACCTTGGTCTATTTTGCCAAGGCTCGAGTGGCGGGGGTAATCATGGGGGCAACCGCACCTTTTGTCCTCACCTCGAGGGCAGATTCGGAGGAAACCAAGTATAACTCTTTGGCGTTGGCCTGCGTGCTGGCGGAGCGGATGCCTTATATCTGAGGGTAGGGATTGAGCGCGAGAAAACGAGAAGGCGAGAGGGCGTGAAAATGAGAGGGCGAGAGGCGGACAGGCCCGATAGGTGCCGCTCTGTCCAAGACGACGTGAAAAAGACCATATGGCTCGAGGGATTTCTTGTTTTATAGAATCCACTCGGCTCTAAAAGTATTCAAACACATGTGAAAAATCATGTCCCTGATGTATTGTTTTAACGTTTGGCTTTTGAGCAGCCTTTGTATCCTTGCTAAAGCCACCTAAAATCCCATGTCTAAACGCAAATCATCCAAAAATTATTCCAAAAATGCGGGTCAAAAACCAGATTGGCAGCCGATTCGGGCCACACGGATGTGGCGGGTGGATCAGGTTTTTCTCAGTCATTCGGGGACGCGGATCAAAGTAGTGATGAGCTTGGTCAATGACCGTAGTGGTCTGCGAAATGAGACCATCATTGCGCCCACTTCCGATCCCAAAGAAGCGGTGCGTTTGGCAGCGCGGTTTTTGGGGGGCAAAGGGGATGTGAGTAGGCAGTTTGGTTTGCGAATTCGTTGGGCCAGACAGCAAGCCCAGAGCGAACAAGATGGCTTGGTGCGCGACCACGAACTCGAGGGGATTTTTCTCGAGGGCTTGGAAGAAAGTATCGAAGCGATTCGGGATCAGATGCGCTGAACACATGCGCTGAACACATGCAAACATCACTTTTTTGCACTCGAGTGATTGGCTCGAGCTGAGTGAGAAGAGTAAGATAATCATCACAATAAATTTTACAGATGGTTGAGTCCCCTCGAGCGGACTGAATCAATCGGGTAAATAAAGCAGGAAATGAGTGGGTAAATGAGCGGGTAAGCAGGTCTAAATCAGATAAATTGAGGGCAATACATGAGTGAACGCAAGCATTTTGGAACCGACGGAGTACGGGCGGTGGCGGGAGTTTTCCCCTTAACTGCCCCTTGGGTCATGGACTTGGGGCGAGCGGCGGCGGAGGTTTTGAAACAAACTACCAACAACCCCACCGTAGTGATTGGCAAGGATACCCGCCACAGCGGGGATATGCTCGAGGCAGCATTGGCGGCGGGCCTAACGGCTCAAGGGGTCAATGTGATGCACTTGGGGGTGATTCCCACACCTGGGGTTTCGTATTTAACCAGGTCGCTGAATGCCACCGCTGGCGTGGTGATCAGCGCTTCGCACAACCCCTACCAAGACAACGGCATCAAGTTTTTTGGCAGAACGGGTGAAAAACTCTCCGATACCCTCGAGCTGGAAATCGAAGCCATGATGTCCAACTTGGCGGACGCACCGTACGCTACAGGAACCGAGATGGGCAGCGTGATCAATTACACCGATGCCGAGCGGATTTACATCAATGCTTTGCTCGAGCAGACCCCCAATCTGTCGGGGTTGCGGATTGCCATCGACTGCGCCAACGGTGCGGCTTTCCGCATTGCACCGCGTATTTTCCAGCGAGCTGGGGCGGATGTTTTTGCGATTTATGTCACTCCAGACGGGCGCAACATCAACCGTGGCTGCGGCAGCACCCACCTCGAGCATCTGTCACGGATTGTTGCCGAAGGCGATTACGATTTTGGGGTGGCCTTCGATGGAGACGCAGACCGTGCGCTCTTGGTAGACAGCAAGGGCCGCTTGGTACAAGGCGACCACATGCTGTATCTGTTGGCCCGCGCACGCAACGAAAAAACGGTAGTCACTACCCTGATGGCAAATATGGGCCTCGAGGTGCGTTTGGCAGAACTGGGAATTGGACTCGAGCGCACCGATGTAGGAGACCGCTATGTTCACGAACGGATGCTCGAAAAGGGTTTACACTTAGGCGGCGAGCAAAGTGGGCATGTGCTAATGACCGACCTCAGCCCCACCGGAGACGGCATTTTGACCGCACTGCGGGTGATTGCTGCCAGTTTACAGATGAACCAGTCTTTCGATGAACTTGTCGATGACCTAAAGATGTTCCCACAAACCCTGCTCAATGTCCGCAGTACCCAGAAACACAGCATCTCCAAGCACCCCGTGGTACAATCCGCCGTACTTGAGGCGCAAAACCGTTTGGGTAAACGAGGCCGCATCAATTTGCGCCCCAGTGGAACCGAACCTTTGGTACGGGTGATGGTCGAGGGCGAAAACGAAACCGAAATCCTCGAGATTGCCAGGTCAGTTGGAACCGTAATTGAAACCGTATCGAGCGAAAGCGTTTTGTAGTTATTCGTTATTTGTTATTTAACAACATTCATTTTCCGAAATAACGTAGGGGAGGGTTTTAAACCCTCCCAATCTCGCCTAAGCTCGAGCTTAAAGTAAAGATCTTTCAAAGTTTTATCTCAAAAAACTAATGAAACTTCACCCTAACCAATAAACCAAATACACCAGAGGTCAAAATACATGTCACAGCAACAAACCCAAGAACATATCCTTCGCGCCCTCTCGAGTGCGATTGGTGAACTGAAAGACCCTCGAGTACCGTTGATTGTGACGGTGGAGCGGATTCATTTGGCTAAAGATCTTTCCAAAGCTAAGGTTTACCTATCCACTTTGGGCAATATGGCCCAACTGCTCGAGGCACTCGAGAGTGCCAAAGGCCATTTGCAACGCGAACTTGCAGGACGGGTACAAATGCGTAAAACCCCACTGCTCGAGTTTGTAGACGCTTCGGTTACGTTTTAAAGGGTTGCGAAAAGATGGCTTCCGAATCCACCCTCGAGCAAATAAAGCAGCGCCTGAATCCTGCTGCTAAAGCCCAACTGAATGCGGTCTATGCCCTCGAGCTGGACGGTATTTCTTACACTTTGGATCTCAGGAACAGTGGGGCGGGAATGCTTCAGGGCAAACCCACCCAACACGGTTTGAATGCAGTCTCGAGCCTGATTTTGTCGGAAAAACATCTGCTCGAGCTGGCAAGTGGAAAACTGAATGTGGTGCTGGCTTTGCTGTCTGGCAAATTGAAAATGCATGGGGATCTTGCCGAGGCTAAAAAGTTGGGGCGCGTGCTTCGGGGTTAAAATAGCACACAGGTCACATAGATCACCGCTCGAGGGGTAGCCGACTTTCCCAGTCGAGCGGTTGCATATCCATCACTGTTCAAAATATCCCAAAATTTGTAATTCTTGAGCATACGCTGTGCTACACTCGAGCCACAGCGTTTTTCAAAATAGCATCCCTCAATTGGAGGCAATACACTCATGTTCAAACGAACAGGTCTACTTTTAGCCCTCTGCTGCGCTTGTTTTAGCGCTCGAGCCGCAGATTTACCCGTGATCACTGTGGGCATGGTTCTGCCCCTGACCAGCCCAATCAAAGACCTTGCCGAAGAGATTCGTAACGCTGCCACCCTCTACCTCGAGCAAAATAAGGCCCGATTTAAAGCACTGGGCTACACCATTCAAATTAAAGTAGTAGACGACAAAGATGACGAAGTGGAAGGGGTAGATCAAGCTAAAAACCTAATCGCGGATAGCAGCATTTTGGCAGCTATTGGCCCGCTCACTTCGGATATGGCAATCAATATCCAAGACCTCTTTGTAAGTGCGAATTTATCACTTTTGGTTCCTTCGGCTACCCACACTGCTATCACCGAAAAAGGGCAAGGGATTATACAAAGATTGGTAGGTCGTAACGATCAGATTGCTCAAGCAAGTGCCGATTTCATATCCGAAACACTGCACGCCCATAGTATCTATATTTTGCGCGATCAAAGTGGAGATGGTCGAGATTTGTGTGATTCGATGCCCCCTATTTTACTAAAAGACAAAATCAAAACACTGGGGGTCAGTTCTATTTCGATTGCCGAGGAATACAAAAAAATCATCAAATCTATAAAAGATACCAAACCCGAAATTATTTTCTATTGTGGAAAATACGATGTCGCCGCTGCTCTACTGAACTTAATTCGCAAAGAAAATATCGACACTTTCTTTATTGGTGGGGATACCTTGGGAACCTCTGGTTTTAAGAACTTGGCAGGCCACGCCGCCCAAGGGGTCTATT
>JANYFS010000417.1 GCA_025359705.1 Deinococcales bacterium
CGAGCGTGCCAGACACGGTTCGTTTCACCTCGAGCGTGCCTATTTGGGCCTGTACCACCCGCACCCGCAACTTGGGGTCTGCTTCTACCGATTCTTTGGCAGTGGATGGCGTTTCAGACGTTGCCGACGCTCCCGCCTCACCTTTGGGGGTACAGCTCGAGAGCAGCAAAATCAGCGAGATTCCCACCCCCCATAACACGTTTTTGTGCGGTCTCATTTTAACAGCCCTGTCACATCGCTTCCCGCCGCCACAGACAGGCTCGAGAGGGCTTTTAGGTAGGCATCTTTAGCGGTCAGTAAGGCCACGGTATCGGCGGAAAATTGCAGTTCACTGCCCTTGAGCTGCACCCCAGACAAGGTTCCAGCCTTAAACTTGGCCCGGTCTAGCTCGAGCTGGTCTTTGCTGTTGTCCAGGGTTTCGGTTTTCAGCTTCATCTGCTCGAGGGCATCTTGGGCCGCCCGAAACGCATCTTTCAGCGATGTGACCGCGTTGCGCCTAACCGCCTCGAGTCCGCGCTGGGCGTTATCTGCTGCCAATTTTGCATCGCGCAGGGTGGCGGCGGGGGTGTAGTCGTTGTCAAAGATTTTAACTGCCAGACTCGCTTCCTCGAGGGCGTTTTGGGCTTCCAGCACACTAGGAAGCCGCTGCTCGAGTCCTTTTTGCAGCACATTCAAATCCAACTTTTTCTCGGCAATTTTAGGCGCTTCACCCGCTGTAGGATTGCTTTCCGAACCCAAACCCAACACCGTTTCGAGGCGATTGCTTTGGATCGGCAATTGGGCTTGAGTGTCGCGCAGTTTTTGGGCGCTGTTTCGCAAGGTGCTTTGGGCCTTGGACACATCCAGCGGAGTCGCCACCTTCAGTTCATTTTTGGCCTTGGCAATCTCGAGGTTTCGCTGATCCAGTGCGGTTTGGGCCTGCAATACAGGAATATTTTCTTGTAGCTCGAGCAGCCCCAAATAATTTTGCAGCACACTATTCATCAGCTCGAGTTTTTTGAAAGCCAAACGCACTCCCTCGAGCTGATAGGCATTTTGCACCTTGGTCAGTACATCGATGGGGCTGCTGGGGTCGGCCTGTTGCTGCCGCAAATTGCTTTCGGCTTGGCGCAAATTGCTGCGTGCGCTTTGCAAATCCGCCCCCTGCGCTGCCGCTAGCTCGAGGGATTTACCCAAGGTTAGCTCGAGGGGGGCGGCAAGGGTGCTACCGAGTGACAAAAAAGCTGCGAGGATTAGGATGGTTTTTTGGGTGGTTTTCATGGTTGGATCTCCTTGGGTTGTGCGTTGAGTGTTTTCCGCTTTTCGTTTCTTTGGGTTATTCGTTACTCGTCACTTGTTTTTTGTTTAAAGATTTTTGGCTCGAGGGGGATTTTGTTTGAGATTTCTCGCACTGGTCGGGTTTGAAACCCGCCCCTACCTAGGTTCTTTTCTTTAAATGTTGTGTTCGCTTTTTGTTGAAAGATTGGCTCGAGGGTGATTTTGTTTAAAATTTTTCGCATTGGAGGCATCATGCTTCGCGTAATTTTCTACACTAAAGATCGAAAAACTAAATCTTTTTCTTGCTCTCTCGACCTCAACCTAAACTCTAGAGCGCACATCATAAAAACTTAATATCTTTCCCCAATGCCTGATCCCATTTCAACTTTGCCAACTCGAGCTGAAATACATTGCGCCTTACGGTATTTTGAGCATTCTCCACCGCAATCTCGGCACTTCTCACATCCAAAACCGTGGCGGAACCCACACCCAAACGGGCCTTTTGCACCTCGAGCTTGGCTTTTTGGGTTTCTAGGTTGCTTTGCAACACTGCAAAATTACCCAAAACCGTATTGAAATCGGCTTGTTTCTGTTGCAGATCCAACATCGCCATCCCTCGAGCGTTTTGTAAACTCAATTGGGCTTGTTCGAGGGTAGCTTGGGCCAGTTCTATTTTGGAATCCGCAGCGGGGGCCAAAACATCAAACCCCAAAGAGAAGCTGACGGTGGTTCCTGTGTTGCTGCTTGTATTGTTTTGGCTCGAGAGATTTCCTTGTAAGCTAGCAATGCCGCTTTTCAAGTTCAGGCTGCCAGAAATACTAGGCGCGGCAATACTTTGCCCGTTGTGGCTGCCATATTGCAAGCTCAACACACCACTGGGCAACCAACGCTCCCGCTTGGTAAACTCGAGCGACTCGAGGGCATCTTTAACATTTAAATTTAACTTAAGCAGATCATAACGCGACTCGAGGGAGAGATCAGCAGATAGGTTATTTACAAAATTCATTATTGTATTCATTATTTGAGCGGGGTCATACTGGAGTAGCTCAAGATCTTTATCTTTGAGCGAAACATTTAATAGGCTCTCGAGGGTGACATTGGCGATCCCCAAAGTGCTTTGGGCCTGAAATGCTTTATTTTTGGCTTCTTCCCAATCAGTTTTGATCTGCAAAAAGCGATCACGGCGAATCTGTCCAATCTCGAGCTGTTTTTGGGCATTCTCGAGCTGAATTTGGGCCACCTCGAGGGATTCTTGAGCAACATTCAGATCTTTTTGCGAAGCCAAAACCGCGCTATAGCGCTCGAGTAGATTGATTTTGAGCAGGTTTTGGTTCTCGCGTCGCTCGAGCATGGCCTTTTGCAGCGCACGCTCGGCATTGCCCACCGCCTCAAAACTGGGCGACCACGGCAGCACCACTAGGCTGGCAGTGGCGCTCAGGCCCGCATTGCCCGCCCATTGCCCACTGGGAAAGGTCGGCTGACCCAGCAGATCCGCCCCTGTCGCGCTGCTACCCGCCACCGCCGTGGTTTGCCCCTCGCTGCTGATGCTGGCTTGCAAACCCAGCACCCCTTTGGCCTGTTGCAGATTTTTTTGAGCAATGTTCACGTCCGTATCCAAAACCCGCCATTGCCCACTCTGGCTCAACTGCTCGAGGGCCGCCTGCAAACTCAGGGTCTCGGCCTGGGCGCTCGAGATGGATAAGAAAAGCAGGCTCGAGGTTATTTTGAAATACCATTTTTGAGGTTTTAATTGCTGCACACTTTCCCCTCCCGTTCTCACAACTTGAGAACAGTGTGCAGGTTGTGAGCAAAGGTACAGGTTAGGGATTGCAAAGATTGTGTAAAGATTGGGTGATAATCCCCAAAAATATCGAGACAGACCCAAACCTCGAGCCTGTCTTGGAAATCTTTTGGCAAAAACTACGGTTTGGGACTTTTCATCAACAGCGTAATGTTTTGCACGATGTACTCGAGGGCCACAGGAATTTGGGCCTCGATTGCCAAAGAATCGGTTGTGTTGCTCTCGGCATTGAAATAGCTGTAGGCCACTTGTCGCCCATCGTCGCGCTCGAGGTAGCCCGTCAGGGTTAGAATCCGCCAGCCCGAACCCGCTTTTCCGCCCCAGTAGCGCAGGTTTTTCAGCTTGGGTTTGCAACAACCCTTCGCCATAATCTCGTCCAATTGCTTCTGGCCCTTGGGAGTCAGGGTTCCCGAGCGGTGAATATAGGCCGCCAACGCCGCAAACTCGAGGGGCGTGCTGGAATTCTGGGTTTTCAGGTCGATCTCGGGGTTGTAGATTTTTCCCTTGAAGTAGACATCAATTTGCTTCAAAAGTGTGGGAGCCAGCACGGTAAAACTGGCCTGTACCAAGCGTTCGGCCCGTTGCAAGCGGTCTTCACCTGTAGAAGCATCGAAGGCTCGAGCGGCCTCGAGCAAACGATCAGGTGGAAAATCCGCGCCGCCCAGCCCCGCTTGGGCCGTCCAAAATGCCTTGGTGGTCAGCAAAAGTCGGGTTTGGCACAGTCCCAACTGGTCGGCAAGGTCTTGGGGGGCCACCAAACCCAGCCGCAAATGGATCAGATCATTGGCAGTATTTTGCGAGTCGATCAATTGCTTCTCCAGCAGTTTGTCCACACGGTTAAAACCCCAAGAAGTGGTCTCAATCGAGCGGGCCTCGGCGGTAGTCTCGAGCAATTCGTCTGGGGCCAGCATTCCCCTGTCGATGGCCTCGAATGCTTTGAAGGCCACCGCCTGTTTATAGGCACTGGCAAGTGGAAAGCGGTCATTTTCATTTTGGGCCAGATAGCGCACAGGCCAGCCCGTAACAGGATCAAGCTCCGCCACATACAGCCCCACCCGCCCCGTTAAGGTTTTGGGCGGCAAAACTGCCCTCGAGCGTATCCCAATCGGTTTTAAACAGTTACTAGGCAGGGGGGCAAGATCTTGGGAAACGGGCGGAGTTTGGGCAAGGGTGATTCCAAAAAAACTCAATCCAAGAAACAATACGCTGGGCAAAAGAGGTTTCCAATTCGTCATGCCCCACAATTTAGCACAGAATTTAGCACAACAAAAAATTGGCTCGAGTCTACTTTTAAAAAAAATAATCCCAACAGGTAAACTATCGGTATGAAGCTCGAGGCATACCTACAAACCGCCATTCAAGCCGCCAAAGCTGCGGGTGCAATCCATTTGTATCACCGCGATCAAGACAAAGGGGTCAGCAGCAAGTCCAATTTCTCCGATTTGGTGACGGTAGTAGACCGCCTATCCGAAGAAAAAATCCGCGAAATCATCCTGGCTTCCTATGCCGACCACGCCATTTTAGGCGAGGAAGAGGGAACCATTGGCGAACACCATGAAGCCCGTTGGGTCATCGATCCGCTGGACGGCACGGTCAACTATGCTCACGGTTTTCCATGCAGTTGTGTGTCCATCGGCCTCGAGCTGGAGGGGGTTCGCAGCGTTGGGGTGGTGTTCGATCCCAACCGCCAAGAGTTGTTCACTGCCATTCGGGGGCGAGGTGCCTTTTTGAACGGGCAACGCATTCACGCCTCGAGCTGTACCGACCTGCGCCAGCCCGCGCTTTTAACCACTGGTTTTCCCTACGATGTGGCCCAAGACCGCCGCAACCTCGAGGTGATGGGGCGTTTTCTGGCCCTGGGCCTACCCGTCCGCCGCCCTGGTTCCGCCGCGCTGGACTTGTGTTATGTAGCCTGTGGGCGCTTCGAGGGCTACTGGGAACACAAAATCAACCCGTGGGATGTGGCGGCGGGGTTACTCTTACTCGAGGAGGCAGGCGGGAAATACAGCAACTTTTCGGGCCAAGATTACCACTACGGCGACGCTTTACTTGCCACCAACGGACACATCCATCACCAAATGCTCGAGGTGATTCAAACACCATGAGCTTTGGAATTATTATCTTTTGCTTGATTTTGGTGGATCTGGGAACGCTATTTGTTTTGATCTACAACACGGCTTCCAAATTACCCATTCCCTTTTCCACCATTCCTGTAACCATTTTAATCAATGTGGTAGGCGTAATGGCGATTCGGGCTTTGAAGAAAGATTGAAAATTCGTTATTCGTTATTCGTTATTCGTTATTCGTAAAAAATTAAAGGCTCGAGGGGAAACCCTACCCATTATCCCCCCTCTTTATCCTTCAAGCCCCGTATTTCCTCAATAAACCGCTCGAGGGAATCGAATTCTTGGTAGACACTGGCAAAACGGATATAGGCTACTTCGTCTAGGGGTTTTAGAAAGGCCATGGCCCGCCTACCTATTTCACTGCTGGTAATCTCGAGCAGGCCCACTTCGTCTTCAAAACCGTAGGCAAAAGTCCGCAATACCTCGAGGGTAATGGGGCGTTTTTCGGTGGCAAGCTGTAAACCCTTGAGCAATTTATCGGGGCTGAAGGCTTCTTTGCGTCCGCTACGCTTAATCACCATCAGTGGCTCGAGCTGGGCGCGTTCGTAGGTAGTTAAGCGCCGACCACATTGCAAACACTCACGGCGACGACGAATCGCCACCCCATCTTCGGATGGCCTCGAGTTGATGACTTTGGTGTCTAGTGCCGAACAATAGGGGCATTTCATAATAAATACCTCATATTAAACACTTCATAACAGGTTTTCAGGAATTACATCGCCCATCAAATCCGCATCTTGGAGGCGGGGAGCGGGAGGCATTTTTACTTCGATTATATTGCCGCCAATGTGGGCCAAACGGGGGCTGGCAAGGGCCGAAATCAGTTCGCAAAGTTCGGAATCGTGTTCTTCGCCGCCCGAAGTTCGGTTGGGAATCAGTAGGTTCACCCGCATTTTCTCGAGCGAAGCGCCTTTGGTCAGTGCCTCGAGCGCACCGCGCACCACATGCAAATGCAAATGCCATTCGGTGGCAGAACCCACCAAAATCAGCCAGGTGTGGGGCAGTTGGCGGCGCAGATTTTGCAACACACTCAAGCTCGAGCGAACATTGGCCGAAAACAGTTCGGCCCATTCGCTCATGGATAAAAAATCGAATTGTGAAGGACTCGTTTTATCCGCCATGTGTACCACCCCACTGAGGTGTCCATACAGCTCGAGGACTTTATGCTGGGCGGCGGCGTAGTCGGCAGGGCTGCTCAGATCAGCTTTGATCGGGATGGCGGTTCCGCCTTGATTTTCGATGTGTGAGGCTAAACCTGCGGCGGCTTCGCTATTGTTGCTCAGCAAAACCACCGTCGCGCCCCGTGTTGCCAAAAATAGGGCAATGCTGCGCCCATAACCCGTCTCGGCCTCGGTCACGGCAATAATCTGTCCCTCGAGTGATCTCGCAAGTCCTGCATTCATCAGCAAAGTAGAAGCGGGCGCAAGAGTTGGGCGCTGTGCATCCTCCTCGAGATCCTCAAATTCCTCGAATCCCTCTGGCTCGAGCGGCAGTTCATAATCATCTTCAAAAGGCATACCCCTAAGATACTCGTTCGCTCGGCTCCTGTGCAGCCTGTGCAGCCTCTGTTGACTCGAGGGTAGGGGCTGCCACAGTTGGGCGCGAATAAATCGCCTCGCGCGGAATATCCCCAATTCTCCAACCTGCTTCGCAGCGGTGACACCAATAGACTTGGCTTCCATCTCGGCTCATATTCAACTCGAGGTGAGAATGCATACATCTCGGACAACGAATTCCCAACCCCCTCGAGCTGGAAAAAGCCAACTCATCCTTTTGGCGCTCCCGCGCTTTTTGTCGCTCGTTCATAGTTAGATTCTAACATAATTTACGCTCGAGTTGAATCGGGGTATCTCTAATATTTTACAAGCAGATATTTTACAAGCAGATATTTTACAAGCAGACTCGAGGGGAAAATTGCCAACCCTAAAATCCCTGATCGGTGGACAAATTGTTGAAGCTGACGTTAGAGCTATTAAACTGCAATTTAACCGTTCCCACAGGGCCGTTACGCTGTTTACCAATGATAATTTCGGCAATGCCCTGTTGGTCGGTCTCTTTGTTGTAGTATTCGTCGCGGTAAATGAACATCACAATGTCTGCATCCTGCTCAATCGAACCCGAGTTATGGCTCACAATGCCATCAGCAAGCCACGAAGCCACCCCAGGAACAGTCAGATCAAAAACCTCTTCTTCACCCACTGGCACAATCTCTAGCACCTGATCCCAAAAGATATCGCTCGAGGAAAGGCGTTCGAGTTCGGTGTCTTGTAAAATATGGGCATATTCCGCAACGGTAGCACGGGAAGGGGCAAAACTAAAATGTGAAGAACCCCCATAAGATGTCCCCCTTCTGTTTGCCATCTCACGTTGTGAAATACCCTGAAGTTGCATCTGGGTTTTAACCTGAGCAAAAACCTCGAGTGGCAAAGTATCCACATTGGTATTGCTCGAGCGACCTTGCAACCAGATTTGGAATGCCTCGGCCTGTGCCACTCGAGGGCCAAATGCGCCAATCTGATCTAAAAAGATGCGCTGCTGATCTATTCCCGAAACATCAACGGTATACATGGGGCGATGTTTACCTTGAGGCACACAGCGGATACGAGCTACGATTTGAAAACGAAGCAGCAATGCTGCAATATCTCGAGCCAAGGTTTGACTGTTGGTTCCCAAACTGATTCGTACTGCACCAGATGCATTTCCCTTGGGAACGTAGATGGTTCCGTCAGTCGCCCATAAGTGTTTAATAAAGGTGGCAATGCTGTGGTTATCCAATGTAAAAATGACACTTGGAACCTGTTTTTGATGCGACCACTGTCCGAAAACCCCCAATTCACGCAACCACAAATTGACTCCAGCAGGATGCCAACGATTTCCGTTGCCACTGATCACCAATTGATGCCAATTGCCCCGTCCCATATGGCGATTGACCGTAGCTCCAAACTCCACTCGAGCGGACTGGGCGACAAAAGCACTATTTTCTTCGGAGGCTGTGGTGTAGCGCATGGGTTGCCCTTTCAAGAAACTCCCATCACCCATCAAATGCCCCAACAAACCCAGTCGGGCCTCCGACCAAGAAGCCTGCTCGAGCGGCTCTGGAATCTGCCGAGCAATGGCGAGGCGATCCCCTGCCTGCACCTGCTCGAGCCGAACCCAGCCTGCGGCCCCAAACACACGGTGCTGCGCGGTACAGCGCAAGGTGCGCCCGCTCGAGAGACGTACTTCAAAAATCGGCTTGACTCCCACACTCCATACCAAATCGGATTTGGCCCGTACCAAACGGTAATCGGGAGCCATTGCCCAGACTTCAGGCTCGAGGCCCACCAGTTCCCGAATCGGGGTACGTTGTCCATTGGTCAGCATCACCAAAGTGTCGCCCGTCACACACTCGCGCAAGTCAGACAGCATCGGGCGGTGATTGGGGCGGCTTTCCACCGCTCGAGAGAGCTGGGACAATACCAGAATAGGCAGATCCAGTTCCCGCGCCAAACCTTTGAGTCCCCTCGAGATGTTGGAAATTTCTTGCTGGCGGTTTTCGCCGCCCCCCGCTTTGGTGTTGCTGCCCTGCATCAACTGCAAATAATCCACCACCACCAAACTGAGGCCGCCCATTTGGGCGCTCAAACGGCGGCATTTGTTGCGTAGTTCGTTCATGGATAGGTTGGGGTCGTCGTCGATAATCATTTTGGCATCTGCCAAACGGCCCGCCGCACTGACCAAGCGCTCAAAATCGCGGTCAATGAGTTGCCCCGAGCGCACTCGGTTCATATCCACTCGAGCCTCGGCACACATCAAACGCAGCACCAACTGCACCGCAGGCATCTCGAGCGAGAAGACCGCCACTGCTTTATTGGCACGCAAGGCCACATTTTGGGCAATGGACAAGGCCAAAGCAGTGTTGTGTACGCAAATATCTTGGGCCACAAAGTTAGAACCATCGGGAACGGTCAGGTCATACACCTGTTTTTCACCCAATGGCTCGAGCGACACAATAGCGTCCCAATACAATTCACTCGAGGACATCCGCGCCAAATGTTCGCTTTTCAAAATCTGGGCATATTTTGCTAGGCGCTCGAGGGAAAGTTCAGCTTGCTCACCCCTTGGTTCATCTGGTAAACCTGACTGTTCTGCTAGCTCGAGCAACGATAAGCCATGCAAAGCGGCTTTTTCTGTAATGAAAGCCCAAAGATGGGTTTGTACCTCGAGGGGCAAAGTTTTGGGCGAATGTAGGCCATGCTGGGCCAAAATCCGCGACATCTGCGGGTCGTCCCAACCGATTTCCTGCTGATACCTCGCCAAAGAACGCGCCTCGGTAATCTGCACACTCCAAGTCGTTTCGGTACGGGCAAGTAAATGGGCCACAATACCAAAACGTACCAACAAATGATGCACATCTTGGGCCAGCCCCCGCGATTTTACAATCAGCTCGAGGCCACCCTCAATATAGTTTGCCAAGCAACTGAACAGGGTTTTGAGGAATTCGGCGGCGTAGCTGCGCTTCCACGTCCAAACCACGGTTGGGAAACCTATAGATGCAACATCTCGAGTCACAGCATCTCGAGTCACAGTATCTCGAGTCACATCATCCCTCGCCACCGAATTTGCCAAGGTTCTAACCCGCTGCACCGTGCCATATTGGTTTTTGCCAAAACTGGGAACTTCTCGTGGCACTGCAATATGTTGACCTACCTCGAGGTCAAATAGCGGGGTCCAGCCAAGGCTACTCAAAAAAGGATGCTGCGCGGTGACATCCACACTGCGCCCCGAAGCAGTGGTCACTCGAGTGACCTGCTGCATTCCCGAATCGATCCAGTGCGACACTCGAGTGGAGCGCAGTTTTCCGTGGTCGGAAAGCCCCCAGACGCACTCGCGGCGCTGCTGCACAAATTGCTCGAGGGTGAGGCGTTCGCCCGTTTCCAACACGTCCAGCAGGGTATCGGCACTCAAGCATTTACCCATCGAGGGCCGCGCTGCCAAAATATTCAGGCTGCCCGCTTGCAAGCCCGTGGTTTGTTCGTCCAGGTCTTTGAAGCCGGTAGCCAACCCGCCGCCGATTCCGCCTGTGGCGTGCATTTGGGTGATGTACTCGAAGGTTTCATGTACCACCGAGCCAATCGGTTTGGCATCATCGTTGCTTTTATTTTGGCTGATGTCAAAAATCAATTTTTGCGATTTATCTAAAATTTCCTCGAGCGAACCTTCGGCGTTGTAGGCGTGCTGCATCACCGAACCCGCCGCATTGATCAGTTGGCGCAGCACATAGCGCTCCTGCACAATTTTTAGATATGCTTCGGCATAAAGTGCAGTGGGTACAGTATCGGGCAGTCCTGCCAAATGCGAAATGCCCCCCACATCCTCGAGCTGTTTGCGGGCGCGAAGTTCGTCCACCAGCGTCACCAAATCCACAGGCTCGCCTCTACCGTGCAAGGTCTGCATGGCAGTATAAATTTTGCGGTGCGACTCACGGTAAAACATTTCGGGCTTGATGCTGTCCGCAAACTGGGTCATCACTTCGTTGTCCAACAAAATACTGCCCAGGACAGAGGTTTCGGCCTCGAGATTGTGTGGGGGAATACGACTCGCGGAATCCATGCGGCCCTATCTTACCCCCAAGTGAAGCAGAAAATGTGAGAAATGAAAGATGGTATTTTGTTATGTACAGAGTATGCAGAGGTCGTATTGCGACACGAAAGACCGCAAAGAAGCACTATTGTAATCTTTTATTGCTTTGTACTCATCTTAAAAACTGCTATGCTGAACAAGAACGCGCTCGAGGTATTGCCGAGGATGTTTGATGTCCCGCGTACTCCGCGTATATCTTTCTCCAAGTTATATTTCTCCAAGTCTCGAGCGCCGATATTCTAAAGGGTTAACGAAGCATCGCCAAGCGATTATTGCTGTCTCTGATTTGGGCTGCGATACCAGAAGGAATCGAAAGGAATCAATATGCAGACCCCTACTCGAGCCTAAGCATCACTGGGTTCTCTCGAGCGAGGGTCTGCCAAGGAGTTGTTTAGATGGCACAAAACCTACCCGTAGAAGTAATTGCCCTGGGGGGCATGGGTGAAATTGGTAAAAACAT
This sequence comes from Deinococcales bacterium, assembly GCA_025359705.1. Taxonomy (GTDB): domain Bacteria; phylum Deinococcota; class Deinococci; order Deinococcales; family Deinococcaceae; genus JACMOA01. Next base: position 11,268 of record JANYFS010000417.1, read on the forward strand.
GTTTGCTTTCCGCTACCGCGATGAAATCCTCATTGTGGATGGCGGTCTGGCTTTCCCCGATAGCAATATGTTGGGCATCGATTTGATCATCCCCCGTATCGACTATTTGCAGCAAAACGCCGCGCTGATCAAAGGTTGGATTCTGACCCACGGTCACGAAGACCACATTGGGGCCATGCCCTACATCATTCCGCGCTTGCCCAAAGTACCCATCTACGGCGCACCCCTGACCTTGGGTTTACTGGGCGAAAAGCTCTCCGAATTCGGGATCAAAGAAAGTGATGTGGATTTTCAAATTTTTAGAGACGATGCCCAAATTAAAGTGGGCAAATACTTTGTGGTGGACATGATTCGCATGACCCACTCCATCCCCGATAACTTCGGCATGATCATTCGCACTCCAGCGGGCAATATTGTGCATACCGGCGACTTCAAGTTGGACAACTTTCCCAGCGATGGCAAGCTCAGTCAGCTCGAGAAGTTGGCAGCGGCGGGCGACGAAGGCGTGATGCTGCTGATCTCGGACAGCACCAATGCCGAACGCCCAGGAACCACCCCCAGCGAAGCCGATATTGCCTTGGGCATCGAAGAAGTGGTGGCCCAGGCCAAAGGTCGGGTGTTTATCACCACTTTTGCTTCGCAGATCCACCGCTTGCAAAACATCATCTATATTGCCGAAAAGTACCGCCGCAAGGTGATTATGGAAGGCCGTAGTATGCTCAAATACAGTCAAGTTGCCACCCAGCTCGAGATTATGCATATGAAAGAGCCGCTGATCACTGCCGATGAAATGGGCGATTTAGGCGATGTGCAGTTGCTGTTTATGTGTACCGGCAGCCAAGGCCAGCCAATGAGTACCCTGACCCGTTTGGCGATGGGCAACCATGCCAAACTTGCGCTCAAGCGCGGCGACAGCGTAATCATGTCTTCCAACCCCATTCCTGGCAACGAAGAAGCGGTCAACGAAGTGATCAACCGCCTCTATCAAATTGGGGTGGACGTGTTTTACCCCCCCACCTACAAGGTTCATGCCTCGGGACATGCCAGCCAAGAGGATCTAAAAGTGGTTTTGGATCTGGTCAAACCCACCTTTTTCCTGCCTTGGCACGGCGAACCCCGCCACCAAATCAACCATATGCGCCTAGCCCAAAGCGGCAAAGTGCCGCCCAAGCGGGTCTTGGTGGTACAAAACGGCGACATCGTGCAGGTCAGCGAAACCGACTTCAAAGTCACGGGGAAAGTGGCTGCGGGTGGGGTTTATGTGGACGGTTTGGGCGTGGGCGACATCTCCGACGAGATCATTGGAGACCGTCAAATGATGGGAGCCGAAGGGGTCTTGATTGTGACAGGGGTGCTGCATCCTGTGCCACACGTCGAACTGATCTCGAGGGGATTTGTGCGCCAAGGCCGCGACCTCGAGAACTCGATCAAAGGTGTAGCGCTCGAGGTGTTGGAAAACGGGGTACGCGAAAAACGCCGCATGGAAGACATCCGCGACGATTTATACGGCGCAGTGCGTAAATTTGTTCGCAAAGTCACAGGCCGCACCCCCGTTTTAATTCCTGTTTTGGTGGAATAAAAAAATTTAAAGTCATTTCAGATAAATAATCAGGTGAATAAAATGTCCAGCCCCACAAGTAGCACCCGTCCCCTCGAGCGCATCTTGCGGGGTTTGTCCAAATTTCCGCACCGTGGCAGCACCACCGAAGAGGAACTGGCAGCCGCGCAATTTCTGGCCCAAGAGTTGAATTTGCAGGGCTTCACCCCGCTCGAGCAACGTTTTGAAAGCCCCAAAACCTATTCTTGGAATGTGGTCGGGGCCGCAGGGCTTTTGACCTTGGGAGCCATTTTTGGTGCGGATCTGTCCGAGGTGAGCCGTCTAGGAATTGCCTTGGAAGTGCTGGGCGCGTGGTGGCTAATTGCGCATTTCTCGCTCAGCAAGCACTTTATGGATTACTTCATTCCCACGGCAAGCAGCCAAAATGTACTGACCCGTTTTGGGAAAGGCGAAAAGCACTTGATCATTATGGCCCACTATGATACTGCCAAAAGTGCTTTTTTATATCACCCCGCTCGAGTGAAGGGTTTTCGGCTCAACTTTATCATCAATATTGCTTTGGCGGTACTTGCCCCCATCATCACTACTTTGGCCCAGTATTTTAATGATTTTGCAGTAGTTTTATATTTATTCGCCCTTTTCTTTGGTGTCACCGCCTTGATCTTTTTCCTGCGCGAACGCAATGAACCTTTTGTGAATGGAGCCAACGACAATGCCAGTGGAGTAGCCGCCGCCTGCGAACTGGCGAGCCGCATGTGGGGCCAGCCCAACACTCGAGTGACCCTGCTTTTAACAGGTTGCGAAGAAGTGGGCGCAGTGGGGGCCAAAGCCTTTCTTGGTACCCTCGAGCCAACAGAATTTGCAGATACTTTGGTGCTCAATTTGGATAATATAGGCAAAGGCAATTTATACTTTGCTACAGGCGAAGGAATGCTAGAATACGTTCCTTATGCCAAAGAAGCGGTAGAAATTGCCAGGGAAGTTGCTCGAGATGGTAATTTAAATAACAACATCACAGAACTCGAGTTCCGTTTGGCTTATTTTGATACTTTACCCTTTGCCAAAGCAGGTGTCCCCTGTCTCAGCCTAATTGCCCTCGAGTCTGGAACTCCTCCCAACTGGCACTGGCCCACCGACACCCTCGAGCATGTGGAGATAGCCTGTATTGAACATGCGGTGGACTTTGCCGAACAGGTGGCCTGGAAGTGGTTGCGTACTTTGCAACTCAATTGATCAAAAAAAAATAAGAGAGAATATCAGTGCAAAACAAATAACGGATAACGGATAACGGATAACGGATAACGGATAACGGATAACGAACCAAAAGAAGGTGAACCGCTCATAACCCTATCCCGCCTCGAGATAACCCGATATTCCCGCCAGTTGTTGTTGCCCGAATTTTCCCCTGTGCATCAAGAAAAACTTAAGTCCGCTCGAGTGTTGGTTATTGGGGCAGGGGGTTTGGGGTCGCCGTTGTTGGCATATTTGGCAGCGGCTGGGGTGGGGCATATTGGGATTTGTGAAGCCGATACCCTCGAGCTGCATAATTTGCAGCGCCAGATTCTGTATTCGCACTTTGATGTAGGACACAGTAAGCTCGAGCGGATCATGGGGCATTTGCAGCAGTTGAATCCACATATTCGGCTAACTGGCTTGGGGTCTTTTACTGCCGAAAATGCGGTACAGCTTTGCCAAAACGTGGATCTGATCTTCGATGCTGCCGACAATTTCCCCACTCGCTACCTAATCAACGACACCTGCACCGCGCTGGGCAAGCCTTGGGTGTGGGGCGCGGCCCAAGGTTGGGAGGGTATGGCCTCGAGGTTTGATGCCCAACTTGGTATGCGCCACCTCTTTCCCGAACCCCCGTCCAACCAAGACGACTGCGATACCTTGGGGGTGATTGGGCCACTGTTGGGGGTGGTTTCCTCGCACATGGCGCTCGAGGGGATCAAGCACCTGACCGATTTGGGAGACAGTTTATACGGCTGGTTGTGGATTTTCGATGCCTTCGAGGGGCAGAGCCGCAAAATTAAGATTTCACAAGCACAACAAGCAGGCTCGAGCGACTAAAAATCTTGTAAAAATATTTCATAAACGTCCCTTTTTCTGCCCCCTACAGGTGCTATTTCAAAAATATAAAGAAAAACATAAAGAAAAGCATAAAGAAAAAATTAAGGCTCATTTTTTAGAGAATGAGCAAATGAAATTTATCGTCTCATACAAGGTTTGTCGTATTTTTTGCTGGGTATTTCCCCCCTATTTCACCCCGTAATTGAGCGTCCCCAAGCCTCTTCTCGAGAAAACGCTGTACGACACGCTGCGAATGTGTTATAGTCCGTTTTGAGCCGTTCTATGCTCAAAATTCAAAAACCCCCTAGGGAGTGGACATGGCCAAAAAAGCCGATGCTAAGCCTGCCGCCAAGCCATCCAGCAAAGCAGCAAAAGTGGTGGCTCCGCCACCAAAACCCGCAGCCCCTCAGAAGATCGCCAAAACCCAACTCATTGATCTGGTTGCCAGCAAAACCAACCTGAACAAAAAAGAGTCGGGCGAAGCCATTTCTGCCTTGCTCGATTGCGTGATTGGTGCGCTCAAAGAAGGTAAAAGCGTTGGTTTGCCTGGCTTGGGAACCTTCAGCGTAGCCCTGACCGCCGAGCGTCAAGGTGTACGCCCAGGAACCAGCGAGCGTATCACCATTCCTGCGGGTAAGAAAGTCCGTTTCAAGGTTGCTAGCACCCTCAAGGGTGATCTCTAAACCTCGAGCGTTCTTATTCTCGAGTGTTCTTATTCTTGAGTCTTACTCTGATGTTCATCTCCCCCATTTTGGGGGATTTTTTTGGTTGACAAAAGTCTATACAAGTAATATCATTTTGCTAGGAGTGTGATCTCATGGGAACTCAAGAAAAATCGGTATTTATGCTGCCTGGTGCCATCATGTTTGTGGTGATCATCTTGGCTCTGATCGTCAATGCCCTATGGATGTTCTCGAGCCTGCAAGCCAACCCTTGGGTGGCTGCAATCACGGTTCCTGTGGGTTTTGTGCTGCTGGTGATGTTGGGCGGCTTGTTTATTGTGCAGCCCAATCAAGCGGTGGTGGTCACGCTGTTTGGGCGCTACATTGGTACGCAGATGCAAAACGGTTGGTTTTGGGTCAACCCGCTGACCACCCGCAAAGGGGTTTCGTTGCGGATCAACAACTTCAATTCGGAAAAACTGAAGGTCAACGACCTAGACGGCAACCCCATCGAGATTGCGGCGGTGATTGTCTGGCGGGTGGTCAACAGCGCAAGGGCAGTTTTTGATGTACAGGACTACACCTATTTCATCGGCATTCAAAGCGAAACTGCCCTGCGCCACCTCGCCAGCCGCTACCCCTACGACGGTCACGAAGATACCATCCTCAGCTTACGCGGCAGCCCCGAACAGGTCGCCACTGCCCTCGAGCAAGAGTTATCGGAACGTTGTGCCGCTGCTGGACTCGAGATTTTGGAAGCACGCCTATCCCATTTGGCCTACGCCCCCGAGATTGCAGGAGCCATGTTGCAACGGCAACAAGCCAGTGCCATTATCGCCGCACGGCAAAAAATTGTGGAAGGTGCGGTAGGTATGGTGCAAATGGCTTTGGCGATGCTGGACAAAGAAAACATCGTGCAACTGGACGAAGAACGCAAAGCGCAAATGGTCTCGAATCTATTGGTGGTTTTGACCAGCGAACGGGGAACGCAGCCTGTGATCAATGCGGGAAGTTTGTACTGATTCGTTGTTTGTTATTCGTTAGCCGTTATTCGTTAGCCGTTAAAGATTAAAACTCGAGCAAGTCCATTAAAGTAGAAGCGGGTTCCAAACTCGCCCAAATGCACCAAGACAACCCCACACTTTCAATGTCTTTTCCAATCTTCTATCCCCTCGAGGGGAATCTATTAAAACACTCCTAACAAAAGATATTTTACTGACCCTCTTACCCTCTTACCCTCATAACAAAGGAGGCTCCCCACTTGACCCCACCCCAAGATAATCCACCTCCCGAGAAGGGGCGCAAGAATTTTGCCTTGCGGATTGCGCCAGAATTGCATGTGGCCCTCGAGCGGTGGGCAGCGGATGAGATGCGTTCGGTGAATGCTCAAATCGAATATTTGCTGTTCGATGCGGTAAAAAAAGCGGGACGTATGGCACAGAAAAAAAACCCCAACGCACCCGCACAACCCGACTCGAGCGAGCTTTAAAACCGTTAGACTCTTCACATATGCCACCCAGCACATCTCCGACTGTCCTTAAACTGCCCACTTTGGCCCGCTCCAGAGTGGGCCGCGCTTTTGTGTTGCCCGAAAGTGTGAATATGGAAGTCTTGGCGCTCGAGCAACCCAGCATTCAAGTACCCCGCAAAACCTTTTACCTTTGCCTCGAGGGGGAGCTGCTCATCGACCTGCCCTACGGCAATTTCGTGCATCTGTACAGCGGCGATTGTGTCACGCTCGAGGCTGAAATCAGCCGCACTTTGGTTCCCGTGGGTCGGGCGGTGGTGCTGATCCATACCCCTCCACTGTGAGGTTCGGGCGCTCGAGTGGGGCTGTAAAAACCCTGTAGATCCCATTGCAAAATGGAAGCAATTCCATTAAAATAGACAGAACAATTTTTGGGCATTCTTTTTATGAAGAATCATCATAAAAAAGTCCTTCGCTCGAGCCTGCCCTGCCATTGATCCGCAGTTTACACGCGAGCGAAATTTGCACATTATTGTCGATTTTTGCAAAAATAAAGGAGTGCTGTTCAATGACTAGCCCAACCCTACAGGTGAGCAACCCCTCAAGAATACCCACCCTCACAAAATTCATTGCTCTTTTTATGGATCAATGGGATGAAATTAAAATTAGCCTGAATACGCCAGTAAGCCAGGCCAGCACTGCTCACGTAACCGTTGATGGCAAGAGTATGGGTATTTCCAGCCTCGAGCGATCAGGTAAAAGGGTCACACTCAAATTGAGCCAAGCCCTTGAAGCTCAAGATGCGGGCAAACTAATCTTAGTCACCCTCCAAGGAGTTGAGGGAAAAGGTACTGTTATTTTTCGCAACGCTTTAAATAGCCCTGAATTTTATTATGCGGGTAATGATTTGGGCAGCAGCTATACCCCCAGTCAAACCACTTTTAAAGTATGGAGTCCTGTGGCCTCGAGGGTAGAGGTTTTGCTCTTCAAAACGGCTCTGGATATTTTACCTTACACCACACTCCTACTCTCCAAAGGTGAATACGGGGTGTGGTCGGCAGTCAAGTCGGGAAATTTGGCGGGTATTTATTATCAAATCAAACTCAATAGCTATGGACTCGAGCGAATTACAGTTGATCCTTATTCTTTAGCAGCAAGCAACTATTTTGAGAACCAAGATCGGCAGCTTAGCAAATCGGTGGTGATCAATCTTGAAGCCAGCACTCCAGTAGGCTGGGATCATTATATTCGACCCCTACTAAACAAGCGTACTGACGCTATCGTCTATGAAGTGCATGTGCGGGATTTTAGTATTCATGCCAGTTCGGGCATTACTGCTAAAGGTAAATATTTGGGTATGATCGAAAAGGGAACCCGAGTAGTCGGGACACAAATTTCGAGCGGGCTAGATCATTTACTCGAGCTGGGAATCAATACCGTGCAACTATTACCCGTTTATGATTTTGGCAACGAAAAAGAAGGGGCATACAACTGGGGCTATGATCCTTATTTATATAATGTTCCCGAAGCGCAATATTCCACTCAGCCGAATAACCCCGTTGCCACCCTGCTCGAGTTTAAACAAATGGTGATGGGCCTGCAAAAAGCGGGGCTGAATGTGATTATGGATGTGGTTTATAATCACACCAAGCATACAGGCGAAAATTCACCGTTTGATCAAGTGGTTCCTGGATACTATTACCGCACCGACTACAATGGGATATATCTCAATGAAACGGGAGTGGGCAATGTTTGGGCCACCGAACGCCCGATGGTTCGTAAATTTATTGTGGATTCGCTCAAATATTGGGTAACGGAATACCATATTCAAGGCTTCCGTTTTGATCTGATGGGAACTTTTGATCCCGTGACGGTGCAAACCATCGCCCTCGAGCTAACTGCGCTTGATCCAAATATTCTGATGTACGGTGAACCTTGGGTTGGTGATGGAGCAGCACGCTTTGATAAAGGAGCGCAAAAAGGTTTAAACATGGGGGTGTTTAACGATAACTTCCGCAATGCCATTATTGGTGGGGTCTTTGATGTTCTCGAGGGCGGCTTGATGCAAGGCCAAACGGGGGTGATTGCCGAAATAAAAGCGGGACTTATGGGCAGCATCGACGATTTTGCCCTCGAGCCAGGCGAGTCTACCAATTATGCCACCAGCCATGATAATTTTTTGTTGTGGGACCGTATCGACTTGCGGAACCGCAAATATATCAAGAATTGGGATTTGACAACTCAAAAAGCCATGCAAAAAATGGCAGCCGCTTTGGTATTTACTGCCCAAGGTTTGGCCTTCATGTCGGGCGGTGAAGAATTTTGCCGCAGCAAACAGGCAAACACCCTCGCAGATCCCCACAACATTCCCGATTGGATACATAACAGCTACAACATCGGAGATTTGCCCAATGCCTTTGATTGGAACCACTTAATTACTTTTGCAGATGTGAATGCTTATTACCAAGGTCTGTTAAAAATTCGCCTCGAGCATCCTGCATTTCGCTTGGCAACCGCCACCGAAGTGCGCTCGAACCTAAAATTTTTACCGCTCGAGGAACGTAAAAATCTGGTGGGTTTTGTTTTGGATGGCAACACCGTAGCAGGTGAAACATGGGACAAAATTATGGTTATTTTTAACGGTTCTTTTGAAGATCAAGCAGTTAAATTACCCAAAGGTGATTGGACGATGGTCGCTCGAGGGGATTTGGCAGGAACCCTAGCCATCGGAGAACCCGCTCGAGGGACTGTTATTTTGCCGCGCTTATCTACGTTGATTGGGTATCAAAACATTTAATCGTTTGTTTCTAAAGCGTAGTGCATATTCAAGCCATCATACGTTGAACCAGCCAAATGCTGGCAATCATAACTGTAACACTCGAGGCACCCATCAAAACCCGCCGAGTGAGTAAGGGGGGGGCATATTTATGGAGCGCCCACAATATAGGGGTTGCCAACAACACAATGGTTACTTGTCCCACTTCCACACCTATATTAAAGGCGGCAAGCGAGGCAAATAATGCTTCTTTCGGTAAGCTTAATTCTTGCAGGACACTGGCAAAACCAAAACCATGAACCAAGCCAAAGCCAAAAGAGAACAAGATACGTGGGTCTTGGGCTGGAAGGACACTCTTTTGCCTAAGCTGCCACAGATTATGCAGACCCACCAAGACAATACTAAGTGCAATTATACTTTCTATTAGACGCGAAGGTGGAGATAGCAAGCCCAAAGTAGCAAGAACCAGAGTGATAGTATGGGCTAAGGTGAAGGTAGTTATAACTTTAAGTTGTACAATAACAGTTCCACCCAATAACAATAAAGACAGCACAAATAAAATATGATCCGCCCCAATAAAAATATGATGTATTCCCTCGAGTAAAAAAACCCAAAATACTTCATTTAATGGACGAGGTTGTGCGGCGTACTTAACAGGGTTACTTTGACGATCCAAAGCCCATTGTCCAAATAAAGTGTATCCAGATCCTGCTTTTTGAAATCCTACTTTTTGAATTTTGGTGTCTTGTTGATAGAGATTCAAGAAAATTTTATGCAAAGCATCTTGTGGAAACAAATTTGCCGAAATAGTCAGATCACCCTTGGGTGTAGGTGCAGTCAGCTCGAGATGGATATTTCCCAGATTGGTTTCTGACTCGATACGGGTTAAGGTCAGGGGTAATACTACTCTGGATGCTGTTGAGGAGTCGGTTAATTTAAGGCGAGATTTTAACCACTCGAGTAAGGCTACCTGTAACCGTTGTGAATCCGTTTGCTTGAGAAGTTGATCCCCTGTTATTCCCTGTAATAAAGAAGATTTTTCTTGCTCGAGCGCCGCTACGGGCAAGCGAACCGTAATTTGGGTGATGTTTGGAGAGAATCGCAAATCTACTTGGCTAAAGGTGAGGGTATGAGCGCTAGCCAAAGTATGTGTTAGGTATAGCACCAAAATCACAACACGAGTTAACATAATGCGAACCCAGATGTTCTGCAAATTAATCATCTTAAGTCTAATCATCTTAAGTCTAATCATCTTAAAATTCTGCAATAAACTGTTAAAGTACGCTGATCATCGCTATGAATTTGGCGATCTACACCAAAAGAAACGTCACTTAAAGGTTGCAAAAATATATTAACCATATAACGGCTCGGGCCAAGTTGATATAGGTTGTTAAAAAGTAGGGTGTGCGCTCCACTCGTTACTCCATTTGGCACACTCAACTTGGACTTGGCATATATCTTCACAGTATCCCCTCCCAAAGTCAGATTGGAATAGGGCGGCACAATCACTCGCTCGAGTGTCCAGGTTTTGGGTTGTCCATCCCATTTAAGAACGGTTGCCTTGATTACCTGTTGGGCGAAATTGTGTGCCTCTAATTCACTAACCCGCCCATCTTGGTTGGGATCTAGTTGGGATAACAGTTTTGCCGCCACCTGTTCACCAGGGGTTAAATCTAGCTCGAGGTTGATGGCATCGGGAGTTAGGGTGACATACGCCCCCTCGAGCAATTCATTGACAGGATGTGCTTTGACTCCCTCGAGCGCGGCTACCAAAAGAAGCACTGCTATGAAAACTTTTTTTGTTTTTACCCCTCTGTACCCGACACATCTTTTCTGTAATAAATATTACAATTTAAGAGAATAGAATAAGGTCACTTCCTTTGGAGATGTGACCCTATGATCAATCCTACACTAACCCTCCTTGAAAACGCCACCCTCAACATGCCCATC
>JANYFS010000426.1 GCA_025359705.1 Deinococcales bacterium
TGACACCTTTATCTTTTCGGGGTATCCTCATCTCGAGGAAGCCCGTTTCTTTGGTGAATTGGTGATGCCTCTATTTAAGGGCGAAAGCGATACGGCTCGAGTGATTTATACCGATTCGGTGGCTCCCACGTCTTAACTTAGCCCTGAACCACCTTCCAAGATTTAACATTTCTCGAGCCTTTATCAAAAATCACACCTACTTTTTAGGTACAAGCCTGCACAGTAAATTATTTGAGCGCGACAATTAATTTACTCAATGCAAAATAATCAAACGCAAAACCACCAATACCACAATAAATACATAAATGATTTTAACAAATGCGCTACCTTTGAGAATTGCCAAACGTGCCCCCAAAGCTGAACCCAAAGCATTGGCAATTCCCATAGGTAAACCGATGATAAACAGCATTTGACCACTGAACAAAAATAAAATAAATGCTCCCAAATTGGTGCTAAAGTTAATCAGTTTAGAATTTCCACTACCCGTAACAAAATCAAACCCCAAAAAGCGCACAAACAGAAACATTAAAAAGGTTCCTGTTCCTGGACCAAAAGAACCGTCATAGACTCCAATTACGAGCGCACCAAAGCCGCCAATGATTAAAGTACGGCGGGTAAGCCCTTGGTAGTGGTTCTCGAGGCCCATTTTTTTATTGCTAACTACCAAAATACCGACCAAAATAATCAGGCCCGCCACCACATAATGAAACAGGGATTCGTTTTTAAAACCCAACACCAACTGTGCGCCCAAGGCGCTGCCCAAAACTGCAATCAGGGCCATCCGCCAGACTAAGGGTAAATCCACCTTTTTTTGGCGTAAAAAAGTAATCGAGGCGGTCAAACTACCAAAAATCGCCAAGAGTTTGTTGGTTGCCACCGATTGGGCAGGGGTCAGGCCCATGATAAAAAGTGCGGGTAGGGTAATTACCCCGCCGCCGCCTGCAATGGCATCAACCAAACCCGCCAAAAATGCCAGTGGGATACCGTAAATCAGACCACTGATATGCTCGAAACCGGGAAACTGTTCAAACACTAGTTTGATTCCGAGTTTGATTCCGAGTGTGATTCCAAGGGCGTTTCAGCTTGGGCAAGCCAGCACTCGAGGGCATCAATTTCTTGCTCTGCGCTTAAGCCCACTGTGGGCGCGGAAGTTTGAGCATCCCACTCTAGCAAATGCCGCACAGTCTCCTCGAGCGGGCGAAATTCAAAACCCACCGCTTTGGCTCGAGCGTTGGGAACCCGCAGATATGCAGCACTTTCTCCGCTCGAGTCGATCCACATCGGGAAAGGTGTGCCTGCTGAAAGGTGGGTTTCAACAAATGCCGAATCCAAAATCACCGCTTCGATCTTGTTTTGGGTATGTGCCTCGATTTCGGAAACCAAATCACCCCAAGTTATGGGGTCTCGAGCAAGGTTGAAAATCCCGTGCAGATTGCACTCGAGGGCGAGCAGGGCAAAATCCGCATGATCGCGGGCATCCACAAATTGCAACGCATTGGAAAGTGGCCCAGGGAAAACTCGAGCGCTACCTTGTATTGAACCCTGTATTGAACCCTGTGTTAAATCTTGGGTTAAACGATGAATCCAAGAGCTGAAGCGCTGGGTATAGTCGTGCGAGCCGACTACAAAATGTGGGCGCAAAATACATACACGGTTGGGGATCTCTTGCAGCAAAAGCAGTTCGCAAGCCCGTTTTAGTGGCCCATAGGTTGCGTTTGTCACCTCGAGCGCGTCCCAATTGGGTTCTGAAGTGCTGCCATGTTCCTCAAAGTTCGCGGTAATTTCGGGATCATAGACCGAAATGGTGGATACAAACAGATAATTTTGGAAGTCTACCGTATCTAAAACCCGCTGGATTTGATGCGGGAAATACCCCGAAACGTCCACCACTGCGTCAAATACCTGCCCCTCGAGGGCGATCAGGGGTTCATTGCGGTCGGCTTGAAGGTGGTGGCACATTGGGGATTCCGCAAAAGGGCTTTCCAATTGCCCTCGAGTCAGCAACGTGACCTGATGCCCCGCCTGCAAAAAACGTTCCACCATATGCCGCCCCACAAAACGGGTTCCGCCCAGCACTAACAGTTTTAGAGGTGGTTTTGGATCTTGATTCAGCACTTGACTCACCATTTGATTCATATCTCGAGTTTAGCGCATCCCCTTGCTCAGTGGATTATTCAGTGGATTGTGTGGCGGGGTATGCACTGCTTTTTAATTTGGTCGTTCAAACGGTATAATCCAACCATGCTCGAGAATCCCATTCACCCCGACAACTTGGTACTTTTGATACACCCACGCTTGCTTCAACATCTCAAGCCTGGAATGCAAGTGTTGGATTTGGGTTGTGGGGATGGTGCTTTTACTCGAGTGCTGGTCGCTCACGTATTACCGGGGGGCTGTGTGGTGGGTTTTGATCGAAACCTCCCCCAAAGTCCGAGTATCCTCGAGGAAAGTGTGGCCCACCTCAAATTTATGGCAGGAGATTTTGACCACCTACCGTTCCAAAACCACTTTGATCTGGTGAGCGCTCGCAAAGTTTTGATGTGGCAGAGCAAGCCATTGGCAACCCTCGAGCAAATGGTGCAGGCCACTGCCCCAGGTGGAAAAGTAGTGGTGGTGGATGTCTCCAAGCAAGCCGTAGTCTGGAATCCGCCGTTACCCCCCAGCGTGCAAAAATATCACGGAGCCTACTCACGTTGGCGCTTGGATTTGGGCTTTAATGACGCAATTGGTGAGCATCTTCCCGAACTGTTTCGCAAGGCGGGATTGGTGGAAATCTTGATCGTCCCAGTCTATAAAAAGGTTTTTCCAAGCGACCCCCATTTCGATCAGGTGGTTGCTAACTGGTTGCCGCACGCGGGTGGCTGGGCCGATCAGGTGGTCTCGAGCGGGTATCTCGATGAAGGTGAGCGCCAGCAGGCCGAACACGACTTCAATCTGTGGCTCGAGGGAAAATGGCTCGAGGGTGAAGTGGTCAGTATGTTTTCTCCGTTGGTCACAGTAGAGGGAACGAAGTCTTATTAGGTTATAGTTCGCCGCTTAAAAGGTGTCAGATTCTTAACCTCCCAAATTCTTAACCTCCCAAACCAAAACAGCAACAATCTCGAGCCATAGGGTTTGCCCAAAAAATCCCCCAATGGGGGGGCATAGCTCGAGGGAAAAGAATTGACATCGCCACGGTTAGAGCTATGATAAAGTACCAAATAAGACTTTCACAGAAAGAAAAGTGTTGCCGAAGTGAAACCTACAATATCTTGGTGGGTTTTTAGGATTTTGGTCTAAAATCTGTTGTTTGACAGGAGCATATCGTGAACTACACTTCGCTTAAGATCCGCATCCAATATGATCGCCACCTTAGTTTGTTTTCTACATGTCTGCTGTCTGCAAGTCTGTTGATAGGACTTGCTTCCACAGCAACGGCGGCAACCTTAAACCTCGAGTGCCAAACCAACGGGGATCAGTACAAAGCCTGTGTTAAATATGCCCAAGTTTGGGCGCAGCGCACGGGAAACAAGGTAAACGTCACCGCAGATACCTCCAACTCCTCGAGCGATTCCCTCGAGCGCTACCGTCAACAATTGGAAACAGGCAACTCCACCACCGATGTTTTTGCCATCGATGTGGTATGGCCCAGCTTGTTGGGGGAGTATCTGCTGGATCTAACCCCGTATTTGAAAAACTCCGACAAAACACCTTTCTTTAAAAATATGCTTAACAACAACGCTCGAGACGGTAAACTGATCGCGTTACCTTGGTATTCAGATGCGGGTTTGCTCTATTACCGCACCGATTTACTCGAGAAGTACGGTTATAAAGCCCCGCCGGTCACTTGGCTAGAGTTGTTTGAAATGGCAAATAAGATTCAAACGGGTGAACGTGTTGCCAATGCCGATTTTGCAGGATACTTGAGCCATCAGAACCCCAACGAAGGTTTTACCTGCATTGCACTCGAGTGGATTTCCAGTTATGGCGGCGGAAACATTGTAGATTACAATGGCAAAGTAACCGTGAACAATAAAAGTTCACAAGATGCCCTCGAGCTGTTTGCTTCGCAGCTTAAAAAAGTTTCACCCGCCAACTCGAGCAACTATACAGGTGCTGATATTCGTAAAATCTGGCAAGCGGGCAACGGAGCTTTTATGCGCGACTGGCCTATTTCCTATACTCAAACCAAAGCAGGCCGTTTGGCGAATAAATTTGCAGTGGCAGTATTGCCCAGAGGTGGAGTGGGTGGAAAACATGCTGCCACTTTGGGAGGTTGGCAATTGGCTGCCAACAAGAATACCAAATCACCCAAAGAAGCTGCCGATCTTATCCGCTTTTTGACTTCCAGTGAAATACAAAAAGAACGCATTGCCGAAGGTGCTTTGCCAACTATCAAAGGCTTATACCAAAACAAAGATGTTCTTAAAGCTGCCCCTTATTTGGCAGATCTTTTTGAAGCCTACAACAGCACAGTCAACCGCCCGTCTGCCGTTACGGGTAAAAGATATACCGATGTTTCAGAAGCCTTCAGAAATGGAATTACTGATATTATTCAAGGCAAAATCCCTGTCAAAGAAGGCTTGGTTAAGCTCGAGGCGGATTTAAACAAAATTAAAGGCGCAGGCTGGTAACAATTTGATTTAAAGATAAACTAAAGCTATTTATAACAACTCAGCACCAAAAATGCACTTATTTTTGTATTTATATCCTTTGTTTGCTTGGATTACCGTATCAGGTGGGTTGCTTTGTATTCTTTGAGGAACAACTCCTAGAATGATAGATTAAAAATCCGTTTATTATTTAGACACATGCTCTAAGGGATTCCTCGAGCATGTGTATCTTCTTGGAATATTCTTCAATACCTTTGTGTATTACAAAGTGAACTCGAGGCAAAGAAAACTCGAGATTCAGGCGGCGTGGCGAACTCGAGGGCAGTGTACTGGATCATCAGCCTGCTCTACTCGAGTTCTGAACATGGTGTTGTCTGGATGCACACACCTCTCTTGCATACTTTGTTTCAGGTGAAGGGGAGAACACCAACCGATCTCTCACCTACAACCTCACCCATAGGAGAAACAACATGAAAAAGACCTTTACTCAACTTGCCCTGATCCTCGCCCTCTCGAGCGCCACCTTGGGTTCTGTCAGCCTTGCTGCATCTGCTCCCACTCGGCAAAATAAACCCGCCCAGATGCAAGCTCAAAATGCCCCACTCAAGATGAAACTCGAGGTTGAATACTTCGATGCCGACCCACTGAAAGGGGGCAAATCGGTGGGCAAGTCCACGGTCACACCCGCTCGAGGCACAAGTCCTTTTGCCGATGCTCCCAAAACTGCCAAATTTGCAGTGGTAACTAGCCCCCGTGGTCAAGATATTGTAGATCTGAGCCAGGCTGCCGATCAGATGGGTAAAATGGGTATGGGCGGCCCTGGAATGTCAGATCAAGGTGGAAATCAAGGTGGAAATCAAGGTGGGAAAAGTGGCCCTCGAGGAAATCAGGGTGGACAGAATGGACAAGGCGGCCCACAAATGGGTGGCCCTCGAGGGAATCAGAGTGGACAGGATGGACAGGGCGGCCCACAAATGGGTGGCCCTCGAGGGGGAAATCAAACCATTAGTTTCTTTGATGGGAACCCTTTAAGTGGTGGAAAACTGATCAAGAGCTTTGAAATGACTCCCAAAGCGAATGTGAAAGCAGCCGATACCAAAGCAACCGATACCAAAGCCGCCAACCAAGCCGCCGATCAAGCCCAAAAGCTCGAGGTGGATAAAGTTGCTAAAACCGCCAAATTCGCACTGCTCCAGCGGGATGGACACCGCCATATCGTGGATTTGAGTACGCAACCTTGGAACGAAATGCCACAGCACCGTTAAAATAGGCTGTATTGGAATGGCTCGAGCCTAAACCCCTCGAGCTTTTCTGAGGTTCTGCTGGTGTGTGAGGGATAAATATGAAAACTATTTTGGTGATTGAAGACCATGCGGGCATTCGGGAATTGGTGCAAGAATACCTCGAGGCACAGGGGTATAAGGTGCTGACTGCCAACAATGGCAAGCAAGGTTTGTACACCGCCCGCTATGAAACGCCCCATTTGATTTTGCTGGACATCATGATGCCCGAGATGGATGGTTACACTTTTATTCGCAATTACCGCAAAGAATCCGAAGTCCCGATTATCCTGATCACCGCAAAGCTCGAGGAGGTGGATAAAGTGGTGGGCCTCGAGCTAGGGGCCGACGATTACATTACCAAGCCGTTTGGTATGGCGGAATTGCTGGCACGGGTTCGGGCGGTGCTGCGGCGCAGTGAGCAAACCAAGCAAAATACGGTGCTGACTGTGGGCGACTTGAGTATGGATAAATCGGCCCACTGGGTCAAACTGGCGGGGCAAAAAGTGGAATTGACTCCTTCCGAATTTTTGCTACTAAGTATTTTTATGCAGTACCCAGGGCGGGTTTTTAGAAGGATTGATTTGCTCGAGCATCTGCAAGAAGACCTGACGGGTGAAATCGGTTCGGAGCGCACCATCGATGTGCATATTCGCAACATCAGAGCCAAGCTCGAGCTAGAAAGCAGTAAACCCAAATATATTCAAACGGTTTTTGGGGTGGGCTACCGTTTGGGTGAGGGATAACACGAGGGATAAATGGAGGGTATGCGAATCTCGTTGAGTTTAAAACTGATCTTATTTTTGGTGATCCTCAGCTTGCTGAGTGTGGGTCTGGTGGGGTTTTTTGCCACACAAGTCACCAGCAGCGAATTTGATCGGTTTCGGCTCGAGCGGGATCGCACTACTTTTTTGGCAGTGCTAACCGACTATTACCAAACCCAGGGTTCTTGGATCGGGATTGAACAGGTGGTGCGAAAACAGAAAAAACCCCCTCGAGAGATGGAAAACCTGGGCAACCCTCGAGCGATTCCTTTTGTGCTATCCGATGTGGCAGGGCAAGTGCTGCTGTCTACAGGCCGCTTTCGGGTGGGGGATACTTTACCGCTCGAGCTATGGCAACAGTCAGAAGCAGTGCGGGTGGATGGCAAAACTGTAG
>JANYFS010000450.1 GCA_025359705.1 Deinococcales bacterium
TTTTAGGGAAAAGAAGGTGGAGACTTGTTATTATGGGTCTACTTCGCAATGCGATATGAATTACTATAATAATACGATTTCACTTAGTTTAATCAATACCAAAGATCGCCCTATAACTTTTGAATACCGTGCGGGGGTGGATAATTATTTCTTTGCCCTCGAGGGGGTAGGGAAGATGGAAAACCCGAGCGTTTACTTTTTGCGGGATATTTTACCTGCCAATTCCAGTAAAACTTTTGAGTATACTTTTATTACTCGAGAGCGATAGATATTAGGCAAATAAATATTAAGCAATAAACATATCTACACAGGAACCAGCTCGAGCGTAACCAATTCTGCGTTGCAGAAGGTGCGAATGGGGGGGCCTGTGGTTCCGAGTCCCCTCGATATGAAGGCTTTGGCGGGGGCTTCGACAAAGCCTTTTTGAAAGCGCTCGCCGTATTTGGATACCGAAAGCAAACCAATATCGAAGGGTAAACGGATTTGTCCGCCGTGGGTGTGACCGCAGAGGGTCAGGCCCACGTTGGTGGGAACCTGCGGCAATAGGTCGGGGTTGTGGCACAGCAGCAGGCTGGCTCCCGTGTCTGGGCGCTGCTCGAGGGCTTTGGTTAGGTCGGGTGTGCCTTTCCAAAGGTCGTCTACCCCTGCCAAGAAAAAATCTTCCCGAACCTGTACCCCTGCATTGGTTAGGTATTTTAGGCCCACCGCCTCGAAGCGCTGGATCATTTCTGGGGTTCCGATTTCGGGATGATCTCGAGAGTTGAAATGGAAATAATCGTGGTTGCCCAAAATCGCAAAAACTCCCAAGGGCGCACGCAATTTGGCTAGCTCGAGGGCCAAAATTTCTTGGTCGGCAACTGCGGTGATGGTGTCCACAATATCACCCGTGATCACAATCAGATCGGGTTTTTGCTGAATGGCTGCGCTAATCCAAGCCTGTACTCGCTCGAGGGAAACGTAAGGGCCATAGTGCAAGTCGGAAAGTTGCACCAGCCGCAGGGGTTTTTGCAAATCTGCTAGGGCTACGGTGTGGCTCGAGCGGTCAAATTGCTGGGCCTGCCGCCACCCGTACACCCCAAAGCCCAAGCCTGTCGCGCCCACGGTGCTTAAACCTGCTTTGAGGAAGGTGCGGCGGGTGATTTTTTTCATGGGTTCAATTTGATTTTGAATGGGTTAAAACCGCAATGGCACGCTCGAGAGCTAAATCATCGATTTGGTGGTGCAGCACAAAGCGCACCAATTCTGGCTCGAGGGCATTGGACAGCACGCCTTGTTCGGCCCAGTGTTTGACTTTTTGGGCTGCATCTGGCACTTTGGCATAAATGATATTGGTCTGTACGCTGTTCAAGTCGATTTGAAACCCACCCTCGAGCAAGGCCTTTGCCAAAACTTGAGTACGGATGTGGTCGCCCTCGAGGTTTTGGGGGCCGTCCTGCAAAGCAATACGCCCCGCCGCCGCCAGAATTCCCGCTTGGCGCATTCCGCCGCCCATCATTTTGCGGTAGCGGTGGGCCTGCCCAATAGCGGCCCTACTGCCGACCAAAACACTGCCCACAGGCGCGCCCAAACCCTTGGATAAACACAGACTGACCGTATCAAAATGCTGGGTAATCTCGAGCAAGGGTACGTTCAAGGCCACTGCCGCGTTGTAGGCCCGTGCGCCGTCCAGGTGCAGCGGCAACCCTTCGGCATCGGCAACAGTGCGAATGGCGGCGATCACCTCGAGGGGAATAATCGTGCCGCCCGCTTTGTTGTGGGTGTTCTCGAGGGAAATCAGTCCCGTGGGGCTTTGGTGAATGCTGTGTCGCACGGCACGACGCACCTGTTCGGGGTCGGGAACTCCCAAGGGCGCAGCCACAAAACGTGGAACCACCCCGCTAAAGGTCGCCATCATCGCCAGTTCCCACTCGTAAATGTGGCTACCCTCGGCACAAATTACCTCATGGCCCCGCTGGGTATGCAGCGCAATAGCGACTTGGTTGGCCATGGTACCAGAGGGCATAAACAGCCCCGCCTCAAAGCCCATCAAGGCAGCGGCTTCCCGCTCGAGGGCGATCACCGTAGGATCTTCGCCGTACACATCATCGCCCACCGGGGCCTCAAACATGGCTCGGCGCATGGCAGGGGTGGGTTGAGTCACGGTATCTGAGCGCAAATCTACGCTTGGAAATGTTGGGGAGTGGCTTGACATCGCTTATATCCTAACGCACAGGGCAGTAGGGATCAAAAAGTAGTGAGGTTGAACCAATTAAAAAAAGGACGCAAGATCTGCGCCCTCGAAAGAATATTTTTAGCTTCCAAACTTTACTTAACTTTACTTGGCGATCTCTATGGCTCGAGACTCGCGTACCACTGTCACCTGAACTTGACCGGGGTATTCCATATCTTGCTCGATGCGGCCTGCAATTTCACGGGCCAGCAAAGTGGCTTTGGCATCGGTGAC
>JANYFS010000453.1 GCA_025359705.1 Deinococcales bacterium
AGGGGTGGCAACGGCCTACCGCCAAAAGCGTTTGGATGCCCTCGAGCGTTCTCTTTTACCCATCCAAGACGGGATCGCCCTGGTTTCGCTGGACGATTTACCCGAACTGCTGGGGCGAATTCCGCAGGCGGTTTTACCAGATCTCTCTAGTTTTAAAGTGGGAGAAAGCTCGAGGCTGCGGGCTTTGTGTGACCGCGCTTTAAGGCTCGAGGAAAGCGACGATTTGGCGCTGTTGATGCAGAGTTTGATGCGTGAAACGGGCGATGTAATAACCCCACTTGCCGAACTCGAGTACGCCGCCAGTGGGATTTATCTTTCGGTAGGGGATTTGGAGAGCAGCAAAGTTTTGCTGGAGCAAGCAGGACATGCCCAGCTCAAGCATCCGCGTTATTTGTTTGGTTTGGTCTATGCCCGCTTGGGCCAAGTCCGCGATGCGTTGGGAGACCGAACAGGTGCGCTGCGGGCCTACCGCGCAACTTTGGCCCTAAATTACGCCCCCACTGCCGCCCTCGAGGTGGCAAAACAGGGTCTCGAGGGGGCATTTCGTTTTTCGTGAAGGGAGCGCGAATTGGTAGGTTTCCCCACCTTCCCCTCGAGTCAAACAAGCATCAAAGAAGCGTCAAAGAAGCGTCAAAAAAACATCAATAAAGAGCTAAAAAGGAGCTTATTATGCCCATCACTTCCCCATTTGGCCCCCGTTCCACCGCCCTCGAGGTTATTGCAGGTCACGACCTGACCGGTCAGACCGCGCTGATTACAGGCGCAAGTTCGGGTCTGGGTGTCGAAACGGCGCGGGCGCTGCTGACTGCGGGGGCCGAAGTAATTTTGGCAGTGCGCGACACTCAAAAAGGTGAAACTGTCGCTGCCGAATTGCGTGCAGCCACGGGAAACCCCCATGTACACACCCTCGAGCTGGATTTGGGTTCTTTGGCTTCGGTGCGTGCTGCCGCTGAGCAGGTGCTGGCCCGTTGGCCCCAAATCAAGATCCTGATTAACAATGCAGGCGTGATGGCAACCCCTTTTTCACACACCACAGATGGTTTTGAAATGCAGTTTGGCACCAACCATCTGGGGCATTTCCTGCTCTCGAGGGTGCTGTTGCCTGCCTTGCGTGCGGCTGCTCCCTCGAGGGTGGTATCGGTCAGCTCGCTGGGTCATCGACGCTCGGACATGCATT
The DNA here is from genome assembly GCA_025359705.1 of Deinococcales bacterium. Lineage (GTDB taxonomy): Bacteria > Deinococcota > Deinococci > Deinococcales > Deinococcaceae > JACMOA01. The sequence goes on from JANYFS010000453.1 coordinate 1,178, forward strand.
TTGAGGACTTGAATTATAAAGAGCGCCCCTATGACAAGTGGGAAGCTTACGGGCAATCCAAAACCGCCAATATCTTGTTTGCTGTGGCCTGGACACAGCAGTATGGCGCGGAGGGAATCACCGCCAACGCCTTGCACCCTGGAGGTATTGCCACGGGCCTGCAAAAGTTTCTCCCCCTCGAGGAGCAACGGGCAATGGGCTGGATCGACGAGCAAGGCAATCCCAACCCGCTGTTCAAAACCGTAGAACAAGGTGCGGCGACCTCGGTTTGGGCCGCAGTGGGCAGCGAACTCGAGGGACAGGGTGGCTTATACCTCGAGGATTGCAATGAATCCTTACCCTTCGACCCCGCAAAGCCCTATTCAGGTTATATGCCCTACATTCGTGACCCAGAAAGCGCCAAGCGCTTGTGGCAAGCTTCTGAGCAATTGGTGGGCTTGACGAAATAAGTGTGAATTGTTACACGTAACACAACAATCGGTGGCATGGTGCAAATTCTCGAGGGAATTTTTGCTCACGCCACTCGTTTTTCATTGGTTTTTTAGGCTCGAGGGAAAAACCTTCCTATCTTCCACCCGCAATCCGCAAAATCGCCCCTGTGGTGTAGGCCGATTGCTCGGACAGCAAAAACAAAGCCGCTGCCGCGATTTCTTCAGTGGTTCCTGCCCGCTGCATCGGAACCAGCGGAACCACTTGCTCGAGGCGTTCGGGCGGGGCCATATCGGTAGCGATAAAACCTGGGGCGATGGCATTGACCCGAATCCCCTCGAGGGCCACTTCACGGGCCAAACCGATGGTGGTGGCATCGATGGCGGCTTTGCTGGCGGCGTACCAAATGTAATCGTTTGGGCTACCCAGCGTGGCGGCGGCGCTCGAGAGGTTGAGAATTACCCCGCCCAAACCGCCGTGCTTGGTGGACATGCGTTGCACGGCGGCTCGAGCGCATAACAGCGTCCCCAAAGCATTGATCTCGAGGGTGCGGCGGATGTCGGCGGTGCTGGCCTGATCCAAGCGGCTGCGTTTGCCGGTGACTCCTGCACTGTTGACCAAGTGGGTGATTTTGCCCAAGCCTGCTTCTGCGGTGTCAAACAGGGTTTCCACCTCGGTTTCGCTCGAGACATCGGCTTGAATGGCAATGGCTTTGATGCCGTACTCAGCAGTGTATTGGGCCAGTTCTTGCAGGGTTTGGTCGGCGGCTTGGGGGTTGCTGGCATAATTGATGGCGATGTTGTAGCCGTTTTGGGCCGCCAGCAGTGCAATGCTTCTGCCAATGCCTCGGCTGCCCCCCGTGATCAACAGGTTTTTCATGGCTCGAGTATACCCATACGCTCGAGGGGTATTGGGTATACTCGAGGGCTTTGGGGAACTCGCGCCCACCGAATAAAAATTTTCACGTTGTCAAGGCGTGCAGTAT
>JANYFS010000468.1 GCA_025359705.1 Deinococcales bacterium
GGAACTGTTGTAGCATCTGGTTCAACTGATACTGAAGGGGTCTATAAAATAAATGATTTAAATACAGGATACTACACCGCAGAAATAGTTAAAAGTGGTTTCATTACCACGTATTTCAACTTAGTTTCGATTGGTGGGCTTGTCACCAAAGATCAAAATGCCAGCATTAGCCCTGTTCTTGCTGATGATCAATACCGTATTGTCTTGACTTGGGGTGCTATACCTTCAGACCTAGACTCTCACCTTACAGGGCCTGGTGCTTCTGTTACTGGAGATCGTTTTCACGTATACTATGCTGCTCCAGGGCCTTTCACTTTTGGTACTACAGGTGTTCAATTGGATGTGGATGATACCTCTAGCTTTGGCCCCGAAACTATTACCATCAATAAAATTGGTACAGGTTTATACCGTTATTCTATTTATGATTTTAGCAATGGAGGAAGTATTGTCAGTAACCAACTCGCCAACTCGAGCGCTCGAGTACGGGTCTACACTGGAAATCGTGTAGCACTTGATATAAACGTACCTTCTGGAAAAGTGGGTACACTTTGGACTGTATTTGAGATTCAAAATAATATTTTGAGAGTCGTTAATAAAATTAGCGCACTTTCTGATATTACCAACTTACTAAGTGTTGGAGAAAATAATACACTTGATGAAACATGGTTCCAAAATCTTCCGCAAAAATAATTTTTTATGACGTATCTTATGACGTATTTTATGACGTATTTTATGACGTGTCTTGTTATGATACATACTATTACTGCCTTTTTGAAATATTTTCATAAAATTTTTATCTATAACCTTCACGCTCGCCTCAATTTATGGGGCGAGTTTTTGTTTTATGGTACTTCCACTGTAGGGCAATACTTCTGGCTCGAGCTTTTCTGCCCAATTGAGCAGTACACCTGCCAGAAAATGACGAACGCTCGAGGGATGGGATAAGGCTCTTTGAATTTCTGCCTGCTGGTGCAGGGTGGTCAGGCGTTCTTGGGCATAGATTTGCTGGATTTCGGCGGGGTTGTGGGGTTTTAGCATGGGAATACACCTCCGTTTAGTACGTTGAAAACGCATCAACATAGCTCGAGTGCCTGATTTGGATTTTGTAGAACATCTACGGATCACACAGGCACTCGTTTTCTTGTTGCTCGAGTTTCTTGATGGGAGGGGATTTTTTAGCTCTGCTCGAGCCTACGTAACGCCTCTTCGAGGTCGATTTCGCCTTTTTCTAGGGCGCTGATGGTTTGGGTTTTGGGAGGTGCGGGGGTGGCAGGCATTGCCGGAACCTCGAGGGCCACCAGCATGGCTTCAAAGCGGGTTCGCACCGTGGGATACGACACCCCCATCAAACGTTCGACTTCCTTTAGGTTGCCCCGCACCCGCAAGTACAGCCGCAAAAATTCCAAATGGTCGCGCTCGAGGGTGGCAAATTCGTTGAGCTGGAAGCGGCCTTCGATTTGCACACCCGAGTGTTCAAAGGCAACCCGTGTGACGATGGGTTTTTCGGACAGAGATGCAAAGTGGGTGGGGAGATCTAAAAGAGGGTTCATTTTTTCACCTGAATGTCGATATCGCCTGCACTAAGTTTGACCTCGAGGGTTGCCGTTCCTCCCCCCAAAGTTCCTTCAAATTCGGCCCCTGCCCAGCGTTCACCATTTTTACTTTTTTGATCAAACCCCTTGACGTTCAAATCGCCCGCCTTGCAAGAGGCTTTTAAAACTACCGAAGAACCCTCCAGTAAGGTGATGTCAATGTCGCCCGCCAGCATGGTGACGCTTGAGTGACCTTTAATTATCTTGGCAGTGATGTCCACATCTCCCGCCGCCGAGTTAATTTTAAAGTCGCCACAGTCCTCAATATCCAGATCGCCCGCCTTGAGATCCATCTCGAGCCGTCCATGAAAACCGTCGATATCCACATCCCCCGCCCAACAATTCACCTCGAGGACTTCCAAATGACTGGGCAACAAAATATCCATATCGGTGGGCATGATCTGTTTCACCCACTTGAACACCGACTCAAGCCATTTGAATTTGAAATCCTTGGGCATTTCAAATTCGGGGTGGCGGGGCAAGGCCCGAATGTAGAGGGTATCGCCCTCTTGTTGCATCTCGAGCTGGCTGCCGCCGTCGCCTTTGGCCTCGAAGCGGTCATGTCCACCGTGAATGCTGATGTCTCCTGTGGTGGCTTGCACTACCACGCGGCGCACTTCGTTGCCTTGGAACATTACAAAACTTTCGCCCGCTTCGGAGGCTCGAGGTTTGGGAGGTTTGGGAGGCTGAGGAGGCTGGGGCGGTTGGGGTGGTTGAGGTGGTTGAGGTGGGGCGGGATGGCTGAGAACAGATGCTTTTTTGAGCAGGGGATCGGTAGGGGCGGTGTCGGTGGCACGCTCGAGTCGGGTGTTGGGGTCGAGGGTTGGAGTTGTACTCGAGCCTGTTTCGGCAACGAGCGCCGAGAGCAGTTTGCTGGCATCTTCGGGGGTGATTTTACCTTCGGCAAGGAGTTGGTGGATGCGTTCTTGGAGTGAATTCATAGGTTTTACCTCTGGAAGACTGAGGGCAAGAGGGCGCGACTCGAGGGTAAGAGAGTAAGAGCGTAAGAAAAAGATGGCTGGCTCGAGGTTTTTACGTTTTTACGGACAACGGAAAACGGATAACGGATTACTCAAAACGAACTACACCCGTTCTGCAATCCGACTCACCCTCGAGAGGCGAGACAACCTCGAGAGGCGTGAAAAGCGTTTTGCGCCTTGAACGTAGTGCTGGGTGGCCCGTTTCACTCGAGCGCTAAGGCGATTCTGGCGCTCGAGCTGGCGCACTTGCTCGAGTTGTTTGAGGCTACCTTCAAAACGGGTGAGCAGGGAAATCAGGGCGTTCAACATGGTTTACCTCGAGGGGGTGGGGGGATTGAGGGTGGGAGGGCGAGAAAAAGATTGAGGGTAAGAGGGTATGAGCGTAAGAGGGTAAGAAAAAGATTGAATGGACCTTTTAATCTTTTGATCTTTCGTAGGTAATTATGCGAAGCACGCGGGCCGCTGGCTCGCCAGCTCGCATGTATAAAATAAACACCCTCGAGAAATATAATCTTTCACGAATAAAAATAATGAACGACAAATACAAATAATGAAAACGAACAACGGATAATGGATAGCGAACAACAACACATCACGACCAACAAGCCACAACAGCGCTCGAGGGGAGGGAACTTTACGATTTGGGAGGCGTATTAAAGTACAGCTTAAAGTACAGCAGAGGTGCGAAAAAGCCGCACAACACGAGGTTTTCGCGTTGCCTTCTTTTGATAATCAGATTGTAAACCTAAGCCTTATAGAATGTCAAGGTTTATTTTCTATTTAGCATTGGAACGCTCGAAGGATCTGGTTTACCCCAATCTAGGCTTAATAAACTTGACAATAATAGACTCAGATTTTATTCTATAGCCATGTGTGACTGTAGGAGGTTTCCATGAACCCTCAACGATTAACCGAAATGACTTTGCAAACCGTGCAAAATGCTCAAACCTTGGCCCAGAGCCGCAACCACAACCAGCTTTCCCCGATTCACCTGCTGTATTCCAGCCTCGAGCCGCAAAACCCCGTGGCCCGCATTCTCGAGCGGCTGAAGGTGGATCTAAAAACCCTCAAAAAGTCCCTCGAGGCAGAGCTGGATAAACTCCCTCGAGTGCAGGGAAGTACGGATTTGTACCTCTCGAGCGAAGTGCAAAAAGGTTTTACGGCTGCCGAGGAACAGAGCAAAAAGTTTCAAGACAGTTTTATCTCGTTGGACACCTTGTTTTTGGCGATGCTCGAGCAGTATCGCGGCGCGGGGTTGCCCAGTGCCAAACAGTTTGAACACGCCTTGACCGAGGCTCGTGGAGGCAAGAAAGTGACCACCCAAAGCGCGGAAAATACCTTTGAAGCCCTCGAGAAGTATGGCTACGACCTCACTCGAGCGGCTCAGGACGGCAAACTTGACCCCGTGATCGGGCGCGACGAGGAAATTCGGCGGGTGATGCAGATTTTGCTGCGCCGTACTAAAAATAATCCTGTGATCATTGGCGAACCTGGAGTGGGTAAAACCGCCATCGCCGAGGGTCTGGCCTCGAGGATTGTGCGCGGCGACGTGCCAGAGGGTCTGAAGGGTAAAAAAATCATCGCGCTGCAAATGGCAAACCTGCTGGCAGGGGCCAAGTTTCGCGGCGATTTTGAAGAGCGCCTCAAAGCAGTGATCGAAGAAGTGGCGCAGGCGGCGGGCGATGTGATTTTGTTTGTGGATGAAATTCACACCATTGTGGGCGCGGGCAAAACCGAAGGCTCACCCGATGCGGGAAATATGCTCAAACCCGCACTGGCACGAGGAGAATTGCACCTGATTGGGGCTACCACACTCAAGGAATACCGCGAAATTGAAAAAGATGCGGCCCTCGAGCGCAGGTTCCAACCGGTCTTTGTGGAAGAACCCAGCATTTTGGATACGATCAGCATTTTGCGGGGCATCAAAGACCGCTACCAACTGCATCACAACGTGGAAATCACCGATCCAGCGGTGGTTGCCGCCGCTACACTCTCGAGCCGTTACATCACAGATCGGCAACTTCCCGATAAAGCCATCGACCTGATCGATGAGGCGGCGGCACGGCTGCGGATGGCCCTCGAGAGCAGCCCCGAAGCCATCGACTCGCTCGAGCGGCGCAAACTCCAGCTCGAGATTGAACGCGAAGCGCTACGCCGTGAAAAAGATGAAGACAGCGCCAACCGTTTGCTGGACATCGAAACCGAGCTGCACACCTTGGGCAGCGACCTCGAGCGGATCAAATCCAAATGGCAATCCGAACAGGGCGATTTGCAGCACCTGAAAACCAAACGCGAAGAGCTGGAAAGCGTGCGGGTGCAGATCGAGCAGGCCGAGCGCAACTACGATTTGGGCAAAGCCTCCGAGCTGAAATATGGGCGGCTTCCTGCCCTCGAGCGCGAAGTTTCCGACCTCGAGACCAAGCTGGGCAAGGCCGAATTTGCCCACCAAAAAGTCACCGACGAAGACATTGCCGCCATCGTCTCGAGGTGGACGGGCATTCCACTGGACAAGCTGCTGCAAGGCGAGCGGGATAAGCTTTTGGCCCTCGAGCAAGAGTTGCACGAACGGGTGATTGGGCAAGATGCCGCCGTGGTCAGCATTTCCGATGCGATCCGCCGCGCTAGGGCGGGCCTGAAAGATCCCAAACGCCCGATTGGTTCCTTCCTATTTTTGGGTCCAACAGGAGTGGGCAAAACCGAGCTGGCAAAGGCGCTGGCCTCGTTGCTCTTCAACACCGAAGATGCCCTCATTCGGCTGGACATGTCCGAATACATGGAAAAACACAGTGTGGCCCGCTTGATTGGCGCACCTCCAGGCTATGTCGGCTATGAAGAAGGCGGGCAACTGACCGAAGCCGTCCGCCGTCGCCCCTACAGCGTTTTGCTGTTCGACGAAATCGAAAAGGCCCACCCCGACGTATTCAACAGCCTGTTGCAACTGCTCGACGATGGTCGCCTGACCGATGGGCAAGGCCGCACGGTGAACTTTCAAAATACCGTGATCATCCTGACCAGCAATATCGGTTCGCATTTGATCCTCGAGGCGTTGGGGCGCGGCGAAGATTCCTCGAGCGTGCAAAAACAGGTGCTGAATCTGTTGGGGCAGCATTTCCGCCCCGAATTTCTCAACCGCCTGGACGACATCATCGTCTTTGATGCCCTGACCCAAAACGACCTCGAGCGGATTGTGGACATCCATCTGGCGGGGTTGCGCTCGAGGCTGGCAGAGCGGCGCATCACCCTAACCCTGACCCCCTCGGCGCGGGCGCATTTGGCACGGGCGGGGTTTGATCCTGTGTACGGGGCGCGGCCCCTCAAAAGAGTCATCTCGAGGGAAGTGGAAAATCCCCTTGCCAAAGAGATTTTATCGGGCAAAATCACCGACGGCTTGGCCCTGTTTATCGACTTCCAAAACGATCACCTCGAGTTCTCAAGCGCCCCACTAAATTAGTTTGAGCTTGTGGATGTGGGGTATAATTAGGCTCGAGTTTTCGTGGAGGCTCAATACCTTATGACCTACGACCAGCAAAATTTTAAAATTCCCCTAGAATCTGACGACTATTCAGAATGTTCACATTTTATAGTTAGTACCATCGAATTAATTATTAAACAATCAATAGATAAAGGTGAGAATAAAATAGTAATCAATACCAATTTAAAGCGTGGCCTTCCGATGGAAAACATCAACAAGATTGCAGGCCCGTTTGTCGAAGCTTGGGCCATACAGACTTTTTATGATGCCCTCGAGGATAGTGAAAATATTTATCAATTGATCAATGTCGAATCCGTCAAGCGCTTGCACATGGCGGACATCATATTGCAATTTCGCAAACAACGAAAAATAGAAAGCGGCATCAGCGCAGAAGTTGATGTGAAAGCAACGGCAGAAGATATTGAAAACAGTGGAAAATCGCCCAATATCACGTCATATGCCCGCATACGCACAGCATACGTGGAAAATCCTGATTATATTTTTATAATTTTATCCTTAAAACATAAAGTATATTCGAAACGCAACAAGGAAACTGGTTTGATGGATGGAATCATGGAAGTTGTGGCTTACAATGCCTATGATCTAAAATTTCTATCCTTCGCAGACATTAGCTATAACCCTTCTCTCGGTACAGGGCAAATACAAATTAGGGATATTCATTACGTAAAAATCGAGGAAAGAACCACTTGGGAATTTTGCCGATTACTAGATCGCAAATATCTCCAGTCTTCTCGACGCTCTTTTGATCAATGGCTCGAGTTGGCAATTAAAAATAAATGGATTAAATCTCATGATTGATCAGAAAATAATATTGGGAGATGCAATTTGTGAAATGCATAAACTCGAGTCGGAAACCTTTGATCTTATTGTTGCTGATCCACCTTATAACTTAGGTAAAGATTATGGCAACAATCAAGACAGCAAAGATTTTGAAGAATATTTAGAATTTTCCAAAGAATGGCTAACCGAAGCCTACCGACTTCTCAAGCCAAATGGAACCCTGTATGTATTTATGGGATTCAGATTTATTTCATATCTATACAGTATTTTAGACCGAGATCTGGGGATGTTTTTTCATAGTTGGATTGTATGGCATTATACGCAAGGCATCGGTAAAACTAAGGGTTTTTCACCACGCCATGATGATATTTTGGTTTTTACAAAATCTCAAAATTTTATATTCAACCTAGATGATATTCGGGTACCGCAAAAATATTACCGCGAGCGTAATAATATGAGGGGGGCGAACCCGGGTGATGTCTGGGAATTTTCGCATGTTCACTACTGCAATGAAAACCGTCAAAATCATCCAACCCAAAAGCCCGAAGGTTTGATTGAAAGAATGGTACTGGCCTCGAGCCATGAACATTCACTTGTCCTTGATCCCTTTTTAGGTAGTGGAACCACACTCAGAGTCTGCCAGCAGCTCAGTAGGTTTGGCACTGGAATTGAAGTGAATCCTGATTATGTTCAAATGTCACAAGAGCGTTTAAAAAATGAATTCTCGGGATTTGATAGTATTGACCCCAGAATGAGTCGTATTCCATTTGACTTACGCGATGAAGTTATTAGAGAAGAATACCTCAAGAATCATAGGCGCTGGTTTTTGCAGCGACATGAAAATATAGTGAAAGACTTTGAAAACAATGCAAGATCTATTTATCCAAAAAAACCCCACAACAATAGTCAATTGTCTCTTTTTGATTTAGAAGGCAGCGCAAAATAATTTTTAACTGATGTTACGCACCTAGATTTTTGATTTTTAGTAATTGCATTTGTGGTTATAAAGTAACGATTTAATTTTTATA
>JANYFS010000119.1 GCA_025359705.1 Deinococcales bacterium
CTTTTTGATTCGCGCCGCCTGGGGTGGGGCTGCTGGATGTTGCGCTTAAACCAAGACCCAAGGTCAGGGTGCTTCCTTTGAGCTGGCTATTTACGCCCAAAAACTTCAGTGCCGAAAGCGGAATATAGGTTTTTCCGCCCACCACAATAGCTTTATCGGGGGCCACTTGGCCCGCAATCACCACGGTGTAATTGATCCCTGCGGCGAGGGCCAGGCTCGAGAGTAGAACCAAGGTAGTGGGAATGAGCAAGCGTTTCATGGGTTCTCCTGTTTTGTATAGCGCTAAGCACTGAGATGGATACACATGTTCGAGATGTGATGAGGATTTTCGCGTGAGACAAAATTTACCAAGAATCATTCGAGGTATTTTTGTGTTGATCATTTCGAATTGCGCTATAGGTGAATTTTGCTGAGGCGGGTTTGAATACCCTCGAGTACAACTGGATTCAAAGTTGCACTCGAGGGTAATGTTTTGGTTTCTCAATCCATCCATCAATCAATGCGTACCGACATCGGAACCAATTTCCACAACTGACAATCGCCATTTGCATAGCTCGAGCCTGGGTTTAGGGCTAGGGTGGTGGTGCAGTTTACGGCATCCAAATATTGGTTGTTGATTTTGAGTTGAAGTCGGCTCCAACCATTGCCCGCAGGAACCAAGCGCCACAACTGGCAGGCTCCACCCGCGTAACTCGAGCCGGGATTTAGTCCAATAGGACTCGAGCAATAGGCCGCATCCAAGAATTGCCCGTTGGATTTGAGCTGAATCTTGTACCAACCGTCACCCGTTGGAATAAAAGCCCAGGCTTGGCAAGCACCGTTTGCGTAGCTCGAGCCAGGGTTCAGAGCTACGGGGGAGGCACAGTAGGTGGCATCCAAATATTGCCCACTGGACTTGAGTTGAATGCGGTAATACTGCTGAGCCTGAACGCTCGAGGCTGCCAACACAGATCCAACGGCGAGTAAAAGCAAGAACTGTTTACGCATGATGTGTTCTCCTATGGGCGCTCGAGTGCAACTGGGTTTCAGGCTCGAGGGAGCGGCTGTGAGTCTGGTGTGGGTACTGCTTGCTTACTGAATGAATCTTAGATCTGGGGTTGTCCCAATGTCTTGAGACCAAACATGTCCTATGAATTGGGACATGCCCATGTGATTGGGAAGGTTTGCCTCGATTCAACCTCGAGCCAGCCAAAAAAAACCGCCCATCCCTCGAGCGGTTTTGTGGTTTACAATTTTTACAAACGGATTGCGAATCCGTTAGAGCGATTGTCAGAACAATGAGCGGATAAATCACGCGACTCAAAATAGAATTCGTTCGTCCAAAACACGATATTTGCGATCATATTCTTAACGAAAAACGAACCACGGACACCTGCGCTAAATCACCTCGAGCCTACTTCAAAAACTCGAGGGCAATGGCATTAAACTTCTCGGCTTGTTCGTCATTTGGAATGGCCCTTGCCTGTAAAATATCCACGGTAACGGGTTTTAAATCTTGAAAAAGTTTGGCGCTCGAGGGGGGTGTATTCACATCTTCACTACCCCAAACAATGCGACTAGGTTGTGTCATTTTGAGCCATTGATCTTTAATCTCGAGGTTCAAATACTGTGAAATAAAGGCGAATACAGGGTAAGCCTTGGCATAACCTTGCAAATTGCCTTCATAGATCGAAGTGATGGCGGGGCCAACTTGGTTTTTATCCAAATAAACTTGGTTATACAAGAAGTAATTGAGACCTGGGCGGCCCTTTAGCGTAGCGGCAATCACACTACCCAGTGGGCTTTGGGTGAGTGCGTTGTAAAAGCCAGGATTGGGAGCGCTGACCAAACGGTCTAGGCCCGTGGGTGAAACCAATAGCAATTTGCTGATCAGCTCTGGGCGGCGGGCGGCAATGTCGATGCTGTAGGCGGCGGGCAGGCTCGAGGCGACCACCGCGCTGGGTTGGCCCACCACTTTTTCGAGGAATTCCTCGAGCGATTGCACATACAGTTTGGCAGTGTATTGCTGCATTTGAGCGGGGCTGCGGGCAAAGCCTGGAATGTCCAGCACATACACGCGGTGCGAGGCAGCGAGGGCAGCGGTGTTTTTGACCCACTGGTACCCCGAATTTCCGCCGCCCACTCCGTGAACCAACACTACGGGGCTGCCTTGGCCTCCCACTTCGTAATAGACTTTTTGCCCTGCTACCGTTACAAAATGACTCTCGATCATGGCGGGAAGGCGCGGGGCAGGGGCGGCGCTCGAGTCTGAAACTGCGGCAGTTTGGGGAAGGCAACCGATCAGTAAACTCGAGAGGGCAACCAAGCCCAGACCGATAAAAAGCCATTTAGACCATTTGTACATGGTTTCATTATGGCGCTTTTGGGTAGCTCGAGCTGTAGCAATTGCGGGGAAGTGATGGAGGGCGAGAGGGCGAGAGAGCGAGAGGGCGGGAAAAAGATGGATTACTCGAGGGTTTTGTTTGTCGTTACGGAAAACGGATCACGGATCACGCATAACCTTCTCAAAAACCTATCCCAACACCATTCCCACCCGAATTTGGAAATTCTTAAACCACTCGAGTGCGGTCATTTTGGCTTTGTTTTCAGGGTGCAGCTCGAGGAGTTCGATTGCGCCGTGTGCTGTAGCAACCAGTACGCCTGTTTCGGTGAGGGCGAGGATTTCGCCCACGTTACCTGTGCCTGAAAAGTCTACTCGAGGGTGCAGTTTTACCACCTTGAGACGCTTGCCCGCTGCAAAAGTGTAACTTCCAGGCCAGCCAAAAGTGGCGCGGTAACGGTTGTAGATTGCTTCGCTCGAGTCTGTCCAGCGGATCAAACCATCCTCGCGCTCGAGCATGGGGGCGTGGCTGGCTTGGCTATGGTCTTGGGGAATGTGGGGCAGGGTGTCGATCCGCTCGAGGGCAGGAACGATCATTCGGGCGGCTCGTTGGGAAAGTGCCTCAAATAGCTCCAGCGATGTCCAATCGGGGTGGATCTCGAGGGTTTCTTGCAGCAGAATATCGCCCGTATCCATGCCCACATCGGTTTGCATCAAGGTCATGCCTGTTTGGATTTGGCCCTCGAGCAATGCCTGCTGGATCGGCGCGGCCCCACGGTACAGCGGCAATAAACTGGCGTGGGTGTTGATAAAGCCGTATTTGGGAATTCCCAGCAGGCTTTTGGGCAAAATCTTGCCGTAGGCTGCCGTAATTGCCACATCCGCGCCACTGTCTCGCAGAATCTGGGCAAACTCGAGGTTGCCGCGCAATTTGGCGGGTTGCTCGAGCGCAAGGCCCAAGGCTCGAGCGCGTTTTGCCACCGCGCAAGCCGTTAAAGTATTGCCACGCCCAGCGGGTTTGTCAGGCTGTGTTACCACCAGCACGACCTCGAAGTGTTGGGAAAGTGCGGTAAGGACGGGAAGGGCAAAATCTGGGGAGGCAAAGAACGCGACTTTTTGGATCATGCTCATATCATAATTACTTGACTGTTTGAATCGGAGTTTGCGCGGATTTCTCGAGCTGCTGCACATTCATTTTGGCCTGGCGGCCCAAAGCCAGCAAGGTTTTGCGGTAATCGTCCACCACTTCGGCGGGCAAGTGATCGATAAACAATTTGCCCTCGAGGTGATCCACTTCGTGCTGCATCACGCGGGCCATATAGTCCTCAAATTCGACACGGTACAGTTTTCCCTCGAGGTCGTTCCAAACAATCCGCACTTCACGCAAACGGGCCACCCCTTCCTCCACCACGCCAGGAATGGACAGGCAACCTTCCATATGGCTGCGGTCTTTTTTGCGGGTGATCACCTCGAGCTTGGGATTGATAAACACGTATTGTTCCAGCACCCTCGAGCGCAACGGAGCCTTTTCTTTGGGCTTGCCTTTTTCCTCTGGGGTGGTGTCTTCTTCTTCGTCATCTTCGTATTCGGCAGCCACAAACATGCGAACGGGCAAGCCAATTTGTGGCGCAGCCAGGCCCACCCCTCTGGCCTCAAACATGGTGTCAAACATATTTTCCGCAATGTCGTAGAGCGGTGTGGCACCAAATCCAGGCACATTAATGGTTGCTTTAAAGTCGGTGATGGGTTTGGCTTTGGCCCGCAAAATGGGGTCGCCGTAGAGTCGGATCGGATAAATCATGAACGTTATCATACGACTCGAGGACAAAGGGGATTGGGGGGTGAATAGACCAAACGCTCGAGGAGAGGGCTTGAGCTGCGCTCGAGGGCAGGAAGGCTCGAGGGCGAGAGAAAGATGAACATATCATCTGTAAAGGGGCTAAAGTGTCTCATTTTTTGCTTTCGTTTTGTCGCTTTTTCTTTTTCGCTTTTGCTTTTTTGCTTTAATTTTTTGCTTTAATTTTTTGCTTTAATTTTCCGCTTTTTTTCCGCTTTGTTTGAATGCTATGATATGAAATGGTGATACAATTGAATATACTCAATCTATTGAAAATACCTCCTTGCAATGTTATGCTTACGTTTAATTTTCTGAGGGTTAAGAAAAGGGATCTGGTTTGAACTGTTTTCCCGAAGGAAGTGTAACTGCATCCAAGATAGGTTTAATAACAAACCAAGTCGGTTCATCTCAAAGTCACTCACGGCGCAGGGGGCAACATGACAAAGCCAGACCACGATCACAGCCTTAACGAAGACATCAAAAACGAAGACATCAAAACCCTGCATAACATGGGGTACTCTCAAGAACTGGCACGCGGAATGCGTGCCTTTTCCAATTTTGCGATTGCCTTTTCGGTGATTTGCATTTTGTCGGGCGGGATCAATTCGCTGGGGCAGGGTATTGCGGGAGCGGGTGGAGCCTCGATTGGGATTGGTTGGCCCATTGGCTGCGGGATCAGCATGTTGTTTGCCTTGGGCATGGCCCAAATTGCCAGTGCCTACCCGACTGCGGGGGGTTTGTACCACTGGAGCAGCATTTTGGGCGGGGCTGGGGCTGGGCTACCGCTTGGCTCAATTTGCTGGGCTTGGTCACGGTTTTGGGCGCGATCAATGTGGGTACCTTTGGCTTTTTTATGGGGGCATTCGGCTCGAGCTTGGGCTTAACCGCCGATCTGACCACCCAAATTATATTTGTGGTGGGAATCACCGTGGTACAAGCTTTGATCAACCACATGGGCATCAAACTCACCTCGAGGCTGACCGATTTGAGTGGCTACCTGATTTTTGGGGTTTCGATTGCGCTGATTGTGGCCCTACTGATTTATGCCCCCAGCCATGAAGTCTCGAGGCTGTGGACGTTTACGAACTATTCGGGGGATGCGGGCGGCGGAGTGTGGCCCCAAAACAACCTGATTGGGGTGTTTATGCTGGGCCTGCTGCTGCCGATTTATACCATCACCGGTTACGATGCCAGCGCCCATACCAGCGAAGAAACTTTGGATGCACGGCGCAGTGTGCCAAAAGGAATTGTCTCGAGCGTGGGTTGGGCCTCGTTATTTGGTTGGATTGTGTTGATTGCGGTGGTCATCGCCATTCCCAATATGGACGCTGCCGCCAAACAGGGTTACAACGTCTTTTTCGATACCCTCAGTAAAGTTTTGCCCGTCCCGCTCACCAACCTGCTGAACTTGGGTATTCTGATTGCTCAATTTTTGTGCGGTCTTGCCACCGTCACCAGCCTGTCCCGAATGATTT
>JANYFS010000473.1 GCA_025359705.1 Deinococcales bacterium
ACCATAGACTCTCTTAAGACTGGCATTTCAGAGAGTGGTTTAAATCTAACTCATAGTAGTTTGCTAAGTCTTAACTTATTTCTCCCTCCCCTGCTCGAGCAAAAAGAAATCATCCGCAGAGTGGAACATCTGTTCAAACTGGCGGATCAACTCGAGGGCCGTTATTTGGCGGCAAAAACCCACCTCGAGCGGCTCACGCCTGCGCTGCTTGCCAAAGCCTTTCGGGGCGAATTGGTCGAACAAGACCCGACGGACGAACCCGCCAGCATTCTGCTCGAGCGGATACGGGCCGAAAGAGCGGCGGTTCCTGCAAAAAAGTCCGCATCTGGGCCTAAACCTCGAGCCGCAAAAACTACCGAAACCGATTCCAACACAGGCCAAGCCAGCAAAAAACGCGGCAGACCCGCCAAAACTGCCGAAACTTTGCCCCAAACCTCGCCCCCTCAAGCGATGCCCCGTGAAATTCCTCTGGCCCACGATTTTGAGGCTGCGGTAAAACTGCTCGAAACCCGCAAGCTCGAGCGGGAAGCGGTGGGGACGGTGCAGGGGAGCTTGTTCGATTTGGGGGAATAAACACCAAGGGCTAGACTAAGAAATAGTAACGTAAATTGTTACCAGAGTCCGAGAAGGTTACTCTGTAGACATGAATGAAAAGATTCGCATGGCAGTAAAGGCGGCTGATGCCTAAAGAGGGTTATGTTTTTCGCTATACACACCATGCGGAGTATCAACTGTTTAACCGCAACATCACCAAACAATCTGCGGAGTACACCATCTTATAGCCCGATCAAATCCATGTGGATAGCCAAGACTCGAGCATATTTATAGCAGTTAGAGAAACTAGCGAAGGAACATTTATGAAGGTGTGGTATCGGATTATTGATGGTGAACCTCTAGTGACTACAGTGCTGGTCATCACTCTGAGGCGGGAACACCCACAAACCAAAGGGAGCAAATAATATGGACATCAGAATCGACACAGAAGCAGATGCGGCGTACATCAAACTCAGAGCGGGTCATGTGGCCTATTCTGAAGAAATTGCGGAAGGGTATGTATTGGACTATAACGAAGAGGGCAAGGTATTGGGGATTGAGGTTTTGCACATCTCCAAACAGACTGAGCATAGCGTAGGGGTGCATGTGCCTGAACAGATTTGGGCAAAGGCGCAGTGAAATGCACCTCCCCAGCTCGAGCTAAAGCAGTTTGTGAAGTGGTGCAGGGTAGCTTGTTTGATTTGATTGAGTGAACAAAAGGGTTAGCCTCGAGCGGGTTTCAGTTCAGTTTCTCTCGAGTTTTTAGAGCGGTGTACCCCTCGAGCGCACCTCCAGATCAAACAGCCTATTGACGTAACCACAATACTTAGCTATACTCTTTTTCGCCTTGCAGTCCTGCGTAAGGCACTACTTCACCCCAAAAAGGTGAGTGGGCATCACAAAATCCGTTGGGGAATCGTCTAACGGCAGGACAACGGTTTTTGGAACCGTCAATCATGGTTCGAATCCATGTTCCCCAGCCAACCACAGCTCGAGCCTAACCGCTCGAGCTTGTTGCTTTTAGGGTAAAAAATGCACCCTTTTTCACCTTAAATTTTCGAGGCAAAATCAATTGGCAAATCAATTGGCAAATCAATTAGCGTCCGATCTACACAAAGTTTTTGCCGCTCAGTTGTCTAACAGTTGGCTAGTATTTTACCCACCCCTCGAGTGATCCGTGCTTAGAATGCTCCAATGGATAACAACCCAGAGATCAGCACCATTGCCCAACTGCGCCAAAATATTGACGGTATCAATGCACAAATCCTCGAGCTGTTGTCGCAGCGTGCCAAAACCGTGATTCAAATTGGACAGCAACAAACCCTCTCGAGCATGTCGCACTACGACCCTGTGCGCGAAGAAGAGATGTTGACCGCCCTCGAGAAGCAAAATCAGGCCAATAACGGCCCCTTCCCCATCAGCACCATCAAAAAACTGTTTAAAGAGATCTTCAAGGCCAGCATGGATCTCGAGGATAGCCAAGATCAAAAACATTTGCTGGTCTCGCGCAAGGTCAAGGCCGAAGACACCGTGATTCAAATTGGTGATCTGAAAATTGGTGGTGGCAACGCCCCTTTCTTGATCGCTGGGCCGTGCGCCATCGAGTCCGAAGAGCAAATGGATTCCACCGCCGAATTCCTCAAAGATTTTGGAGTCAAAATCTACCGTGGTGGAGCCTATAAACCCCGCACCAGCCCTTACGGGTTTCAGGGCATGGGGGTGGACGGCCTGATTATTGGGAGCGGCGCAGCCAAGGCCAATGGCATGGCTTTTATCACCGAAGTGATGGACACTCGAGATGTGGAAATTATCTCGGAATACGCCGATATTTTGCAGGTGGGAACCCGCAACATGCACAACTTTGCTTTGCTGCGCGAAGTGGGCCGCCAAAGCAAACCCGTCTTGCTCAAGCGCGGTTTTGCTGCCACCATGGAAGAATGGTTTTACGCCGCCGAGTACATTTTGGCGGAAGGCAACCCCAATGTGATTCTCTGCGAGCGGGGCATTCGCACCTTCGAGAAGAAAACCCGCAACACCCTAGACTTGTCTTCGGTGGCGATTGCCAAGCTGGAGACCCACTTGCCCGTGGTGGTGGACGTAACCCACGCCGCAGGCCGCCGCGATATTTTGGTGCAACTTGCCAAAGCCGCCTTTGCGGTGGGCGCAGACGGGGTTCACATCGAAGTCCACCCCAACCCCAAAGTGGCCCTGTCGGACAACGAACAACAACTCGACTTCGCGGGCTTTCGCGCTTTTCATGATGCAGTGAAGCCCTATTTGGCTGCTAAAGACGTGGTTGTTAAGTAATACTAAGTAAAGCTGATTCCCAGCAATGACCTCTGCAATGGACTTTTCACCAAAAAACTAATCTTTCGTAGGGACGGGGCGCTGCCTCGTCCGC
>JANYFS010000505.1 GCA_025359705.1 Deinococcales bacterium
TGAGCAGTGCGGGCCAAGATTTTGATTTTAGGGTGGCGGGGCCGTGGACAAATCTGGTTGCTCAGGGCAATTACACCCCACTTGCAGCACAGCTCGAGGCTACCTTGGACGCAAAAAACCTGCGTTATGCGGGCAGCGCCAAAACCCAGGTGGGCAACTTTCCTGCCAGTGCCACACTTTCGGGCCAAGGCAGCCAGCTTGATTTGCGCGGGCAGGTGTTGGGCGACCAGGGCGGGCGGCTCGAGATTTCGGGTCAGAGCCTGCAAAATTGGAGCGCCAAAGCGGTTAATTTCCGCAGTGCTGGAGCCAAAATAAATGGGCAACTCGAGGCCCAAGAAGGTATTTTAAGGGGTTCGCTCGAGGGGAACATTCAATACTCTGGGCAAAATATTCCTATTCAAGCACACGTCACAGACAATGTACTCGAGGCCAGTAGCAATTATCAAGATGCCGAAATTAAAGCCAGTGCATTGCTTGATTATACTAAGCTCGAGGCTAAAGATATTTTGCTGAATATTGAACATCTTAGCTATGGAAATGCCGAGATGCAGGGCAACTATCAAGATGGAAAATTGAATATGTTGGGTTCTTTGCAGACTCTAAAGCAGTCTTATGTATTTTCCAATGAAGATATTACCCTCGAGCCTGTACAGGCCAAAATATACGCAGCTTGGGATGGGGTTTTGAGTGCCAGCGTTGTCCAAGACTCGAGCCATAGCATATCTTTTAAAAATGATATGCTCACTGGAAATTTGGGTTTAAACTACCTATTGGGCCAGCAAAAAGGCCAGCTCGAGGGAAACATTCTTAAGTCGGGCTATGTACTTCAAACCACGGGGCCAATCTCAGGAAAGCTGGAGGTTTCCTCTGATTTTCAAGCGATTTCAGGGCCACTGGCGCTGGATTTGTCACAACTTAAAACCTTTAAGCAAACTGATCTCAAAGCGGGCAGCCTCGAGCTGGATGTGCAGGTAAAACGCCCCAATATCACTGCGGATTTTGTACTCAAAAATACCCGTTTGCAAAACCAACCCCTCGAGCTTGCAGGCAAGATCACCGCCAATGAATCGCTGAAGTATCAGGCAACCGTACTGGGAAACCTTAAAAACCTCGAGCTAGACTCTTTTTTACCCACAGCCATTACCAATTCGTTAAAATTAGGGCAAGTACAGGCTCAAATTACGGGGGATGCCGAGCATTTGACAGGAACCTATACCCTCGAGCAAAGTTTGCTAAATCAGCAAAATATAGGGCTGAAGGGTAGTTTTGCCACTACCTTTAAAGATGGTGGCAGGAATTGGAACGTGAAGGGAACCCTCGAGCATCCACAGCTTTCGGGAAGGCTCGAGGCAGGGCCAGCGGGTTTGGGGTTGCAAAACCTAAAATTGGACGCGACGTTAGCTTCAGATTTGTTTAGTCTTGCGCCCGAATATGCCGTCTCGGGCAGTGTAAAGGGTCATCTGGAGTTGCCGCAGTTTGATCTTGCCAAGGCTGCGGGGGTGCTGGATCTGGCCTTGGCTCGAGGCAAAACCGCTGACCGCATTCAGGGCCGTGTCACCGCGCAAAATGGGCAGGTTTCGGCTCAACTAACGGGCATGGCTTTGGAACAACCGCTGTATCTCGAGGGGGCGCTATATCCCAAATTCGACGCTCGAGTGCGCTGGGATGCACTTTTGGGGCGGGTGCAGGGTGATCTGAGTGGTGATGTACAGCAGGCTCGAGTGGATTTGTCAGGGCAGGTTTTGGGGCGCAAGCTCGAGGTGCAAGGGCTTTGGGACGGCAATGCAGCCCAGCTTAAGGGAACGCTCGAGGGGGCCAATTTTAGTGCCACCGCACAGCAGCAAAAGGGCGATTGGTTGGGGGAAATACAGGCCAGTTTGCAGGATTTAAAACCGTTGACCGGTTTGCGCGGCGATGCCCAGCTCGAGGCCACTTTTGTCAATGCCGAGGTGCAAGGCGTGGCCCAAGGCACGCTCGAGGATTACGTCTACCGCTTGCCGCTGCGTTTTGAGCAGGGCAAATTACGCTTGCAGGCGGGCAATGCTACAGGAGCATTGGGCCAAGCCAAAATTTCGGGCGACCTGTTTCCTACCCTAAATCTAACTGGGCCGCTCGAGCTGAAGGGCGATTATCCCGCAAATGCTCTGGTTGCAGTGACTGGAGAATTAAGTAATCCCAAAGTTTCTGTCAAAGGCCGTTTGCAAGCCGAACAGTTTAATCTTGCGGGTTATACCTTGCAAACGGGTATTTTACCATTCGAAGCAAGTTATTACGATAGCAACTTGAATGCTCGTGTAACTGGCGAAAAAATAAAAGGCACGCTCGAGGCTACGCTATCTAGTGGTTTTACTCTAAAATCGGTTGCGCTCGAGGCTAAAC
>JANYFS010000524.1 GCA_025359705.1 Deinococcales bacterium
CACGCAAAACGGGGGTCAACCTATGAAAGTTCTTTTGACAGGCGCAGCAGGATTTGTCGGTTCACATCTGTGTGACGCATTGCTCGAGGGGGGTGCGGAGGTGATTGGGGTGGATAATTTCTGCACAGGTCGCCGCGTCAACTTGGAGCATCTAGCCCATCATCCCCGGTTTACCTTGCTCGAGGCGAATGTTGCCGAACCACTAAACCTATCCCAAACCATGCTCGAGGGACTGGATTGGGTGATGCACTTTGCCAGCCCAGCTTCACCTCCTAAGTACCTGGCTATTCCGATTGAGACCTTGCGGGTCAATGCCGAGGGTTCCAGACACCTGCTGGAGATCTGCCAACAAACGGGGGCAAAATTCTTTTTGGCTTCCACCAGCGAGTGTTATGGTGATCCCGAAATCCACCCACAACCCGAATCCTACTGGGGTTCTGTGAATCCCATTGGACCCCGCAGTGTCTACGATGAAGCCAAACGCTATGCAGAAGCGATCACAATGGCCTATCACCGACACCACGAAGTCTCGAGCCGCATCATTCGGATCTTTAATACGTATGGGCCACGAATGGACCCTGAAGATGGGCGGGTAGTTACCAACTTTATTCAGCAAGCATTACAGGGTAAACCCTTGACCTTGTATGGGAATGGTTTGCAAACCCGCAGTTTTCAGTATGTCAGCGACCTAATTTCAGGTATTCGTGCTTTGATGAATCTCGAGTATTCAGAACCCGTCAATCTGGGCAACCCTGAAGAGTTCACCATGCTCGAGTTGGCAACTTTAGTTCAAGAAATCGTAGGCACTACCTTACCCCTCGAGTACCAACCCCTACCCCAAGACGATCCACGCCAGCGCAAACCCGACATCACCCGCGCTCGAGCGGTATTGGGTTGGGAACCCCAGGTCTCAGTTCGAGCAGGAATTGAACAAACCCTCAAGTGGTTTCGGCAGCACTGAAAATCACAACCGCTTGAGTTCCAATCTCACCCCTTTATGGGCCAGCACCCTCGTTTCCTCCACCAACAGGCTCGAGGCTTCTTTTTGCACCCCTAGAGCCAGCATCCGTCTTTCCGCACCCCATTCCACACAACCTTTACGCCCGCTCGAGCAAAGGCTAAAGCTGTGGGAATCAGGCTCGAGAGGGGTTTTGCACCGCGTGATACACTGTATCTATGTTGCGACCCTTGCCTGATGGAATTCAAGATTTTGAAGATTTACGGAACCGAAACTGTGTTTACGTCGATAAAACCCAGCATATTTTCAACTTGATCAACGGGGGAAAATATCTGTTTTTTGCCCGTCCACGTCGTTTTGGAAAAAGCCTGATGCTGACCACCCTCAAAGCAGCCTTTGAAGGTAAGAAAGTTCTGTTTGAAGGCTTATGGCTGCATGAAAACTATGATTTTGCGATCAAACCTGTCATCCACATTAATTTCAACCAGATTGACACCAAAGATGGGAGGTTCAAGGAAAACTTTGTTCGGCACCTCGAGAAACAAGCCATTCTTGCAGGGATCGAAATTGAAACCTCGAGTCCAGCGAATTCTTTTCAGAGCTTGGTAGAACAGTTACACGCTCGAGGTGGGCCTGTTTCCTTACTGGTAGATGAGTACGACAAACCCATTACCGATTATATTGGTGAAGAATTTAAGGCACAACGTGATGACCATATTCGGGTACTGCGAAGTGTTTACAGCTCTATCAAGGGTTTAGACTTATTTTTACATAGCGTAGTGATTACAGGGGTGTCTAAATTTGGGAAATTAAGTATTTTCAGCGATTTGAATAATATTTATGATGCCAGTATGAATAGGCAGCATACTTTATTGTGTGGGTATACCAAAGAAGAAATTGAATTCAATTTTCCAGAATATATTCAAGAAGTGTGTACTGAAATGGAAATCACCCTCGAGCGGTTCTGGGAGCTAACCAAATTTTGGTATAATGGTTATTCATGGGACGGAATCAACCGAGTCTATTGCCCCTATAGTTTTTTGATCTTTCTAAAACGCAAAGAATATCTTTCATTTTGGTATGAAACAGGCACGCCTACTTTCTTAATCCAGTTGATTCGAGAACAGCAAGTTAGTGTTTTAGATATGGAATATTTAGAAGCAGAAGGAAGCATTTTAAGTAGTAGTGATGTCAACGCGCCTGGCTCGATTGGATTGATGTTTCAAACAGGGTATCTGACCATCAAAGCGCGTGAACCAGAATTCGATAACTATATTCTAGGGTTTCCCAATGAAGAAGTGCGCCTAGCCTTTACTAAAAATATCTTGCAGGACTATATTGGTATTCCAGAATTTGTCAATGGCTTAAGTCATAGAATTCGCAGAGGGTTACTCAAACAAGATTGGAATTTGCTGATCAGTGAAATGAACCGTACCTTCTCGAGCATACCCTATGAAATCTTCCCTCGAGAGGAGAGGTACATGCACAGTTTGGCCCATATGATGCTGATGAGCAGTGGGCTATTTACCCAGAGTCAGTTGCAAACCAGCGTAGGGCGAATGGATACGGTTGTCACCTACAAAGATTTAGTCTTTTTGTTTGAATTCAAAGTAAAAGGTCAAGGCAGTGCGGAAGAAGCGCTTGAGCAGGCGAAAAGCTATACAGAACAGTATGGGGATAAGCAAATCACCTGTTTTGGGATTATATTTGATGTAAAGAACAAGTGCATCTCAGATTGGGCAGTGGAGTAGCGCTCGAGAGAGTGAAAAAGATCGAGGGATAAATACAGCTCGAGAGCAGTCCTAAAAACATTACGCTCGAGTGTGAAAAAAAGAAGATGGCTTGAGGCAAAGTTACAAATTGCTCGAGGGTTAAAGAGAACTGGAATGGAACTCGAGCATATTATGGTGATTACAGGATTAACTTTGCAAGAACTCGAGGGGTTGTAATTTAAAGAGTAACCCACAAGGCATTACGCTCTAGGGTGAGAAAAATAATCACGCTCGAGGCAAAGTTACATATTGTTCAAGTATTGAAGGTAACTGGAATGGAAATCGAACAGGATGAAGGTTGAGAAAAGTTTGAGGGCAAGAAAATTACCAAGGCTCGAAAAATGAAAAGAAACTTTCTCAAAAGTAAATCGAAACGGTTTCTTTTCTATAAAATCCTTAGCAAAGGGTGATTAATCTATCTAAGTGACTTATAATCTCCATCAAATTCTCTCGATCCCCAAACGTTTTCTTCCATTTCAAAAATCGCATATCGTTTTAGGTGATTAATAATGTCATCCCAGTCAAAAAAATCATGATCTTCTATCATGGATCTGAGTAGGTTTTCAATAACTCGACTATCAAAATGATCTACGACAAGACATCTCCCAAAAAATATGATATTTGACATGTTGTTAATAATATGGGTTTTT
>JANYFS010000612.1 GCA_025359705.1 Deinococcales bacterium
GCCCGTTTTATAGTTGATCCCCTCGAGCTTCAGTTGAGATTCGGTTTTACCCGCCCAAGCGATCTCGGGCGAGGTGTAGATCACCCAAGGAACCGCGTCATAATTGACATGCCCCGCCTGCCCTGCGATGATTTCCGCCACCGCAATACCTTCATCCTCGGCTTTGTGGGCCAGCATTGCGCCGCCAATCACATCGCCCACCGCATAAACCCCTTCGAGGTTGGTTTGGTAGTGGTGGGTTTTGATAAAGCCCCGCTCGTCCAGCTCGAGGCCAACATTTTCCGCGCCTAAATTGGCGGTGTACGGAACCCGACCCACCGAGACGATCAACTTGTCGAATTCGGCGGTTTTGACTTCGCCCGCTTCTTCGTAGGTGACGGTAACACCCGCTCCAGAGGTGTCTACCTGCGTAATTTTGACCCCAAAATGGAAATCCAAACCCTGCTTTTTGAACAGCTTCAGTGCTTCTTTTGCCACTGCATCGTCGGCAGCCGCCAAAAACCCAGGAGCCGCCTCGAGGATGGTCACAGCCGATCCCAAACGCCGCCAAACACTACCCAGCTCGAGGCCAATCACACCCGCGCCAATCACGCCCAGCTTTTGCGGAACCGCCTCAAACTCGAGCGCCCCCACATTGTCCACGATTTTGATATTGTCCACAGGGGCCAGATCCAAGCCTCGAGGGGCTGAACCCGTCGCCAGCATGATCTTTTTGGCGGCGTACTCTTTATCGCCCACCCCGATGATCCACAGATCATTTTCACGGCGCTTAAACATGCCGTAACCATGAATCGAAGTGATTTTGTTTTTCTTGAACAAAAAGGCAATGCCCCCTGTCAGCTTGGAAACCACTTTATTTTTGCGCTCTAGCATTTTGCCAATGTCCATGTTCAGGCGCTCGAGCGAAATCCCGTGTTCCACAAACTCGTGGCCCGCCATTTCAAACTTCTCGGAAGAATCGAGCAGCGCCTTGCTGGGAATACACCCCACATTCAGGCAGGTTCCCCCTAAACTTGGTTTGCCCTCGGCATCGCTCCAAGCGTCGATACAGGCCGTCTTAAACCCCAACTGCGCCGCCCGAATTGCTCCCACATACCCGCCTGGGCCGCCGCCAATCACAATGATGTCGAATGTTTCTAGTTCTGTCATGGTTTTACCTCGAGTGTTGAGTAACGAATAACAAATCTTTACAGATCCAAAATCAAACGTGCGGGATCTTCCAGCAGGTTCTTAACCATCACCAAAAAGCTAACCGCTTCTTTACCGTCAATAATGCGGTGATCATAGCTGAGGGCCACATACATAATGGGGCGGGCCACAATTTGACCATTTTCCACCACGGGGCGCTCGACAATATTGTGCATTCCCAAAATGGCGCTTTGGGGCTGGTTCAAAATAGGAGTGGACAGCATCGAACCAAAGGTTCCGCCATTGGTAATGCTAAAGGTTCCCCCGCTCATATCCTCGAGGGTGAGTTTGCCATTTTTGGCTTTAACCGCGTAAGCGGCAATTTCCTTCTCGTCTTGGGCCAAGTTTAAGGTGTCGGTGTCGCGCAAGATGGGAACCACCAAGCCGCGTTCAGAGGAAACCGCAATACCTATATCAAAGAAGCCGTGATAGATGATGTCGTTGCCATCGATAGAAGCATTGACCAAGGGGAAGGCTTTCAGCGCTTCGGTAGCGGCCCGCACAAAGAAGCTCATGAAACCCAGTTTTACCCCGTGTTTTTTCACGAAAGCATCTTGGTACTTCTTGCGAAGCTCCATGATCGGCAGCATATTGACTTCGTTGAAGGTGGTGAGGATGGCAGCGGTGTTTTGCACTTCTTTGAGGCGCTGGGCAATGCGGGCGCGAATGCGGCTCATCGGGACACGCTGCTCGGGGCGCACCCCACTGATTGGGGCCACGCTCGAGATTGCGACAGGTACGGCACTGGGAGTGGAAACAGGTGCAACAGGCGCAGGTTTAGCAGCCGCCTCGAGCATATCGCCTTTGGTCACACGGCCCGCTTTTCCAGTTCCCTCGAGGGTGGCGGGATCAATGCCCGTTTCGGCAGCCATTTTGCGAACGGCGGGGCTTTGGGGAACTTCTGCACTCGAGGCACTCAAGGCGGCAACAGGTATAGCAGCCGTAACCGCCACAGCAACGGGTGCTGCAACCGCTCCAGCCGTAGCTTCGGTATCAATCTGCCCCAAAAGCTCCTCGCTCGAGACAATATCCCCTTCACCCTTCATGGTCTGGGTCAAAACCCCATCGGCAAGGGCCGTGACCTCGAGAACCACTTTATCGGTCTCAATCTCGATCAAAACATCGCCCCTCGAGACTTTATCCCCTACTTTTTTGCTCCATGCCAACAAACTGCCTTCACTTACCGATTCCGAAAATACAGGTACTTTGATTTCTACAACAGCCATGTGGCCTCCTAATCGTGTTCGTTTTGGGTTATTCGTTATTCGTGGTTCGTTATTCGTTTTTCGTTGTAAAGAAGGTCGCTCGAGGGAGTGATATTTCAAGATTTCTCGTGCTGGGCCTCCACAAAAGCGAAAAAACAAAAAATCTTTTTCTCGCCCTCGAGCAAAAACTTACCCTCTTACCCTCTTACCCTCTGCCTTACTCGAGGCCCAACGCCCCATTCACTACAGCCAATTGCTGCTTAACATGCTTGGCGTTGTAGCCCACCGCAGGCGCGGCGGAAGCGGGTCGGCTCGAGGTGCATAAACTTTGGCCCGCCGCCAAACACCCCTCGAGGTTGTCGCGGATGGTAAACCATGCCCCTTGGTTGTGGGGTTCTTCTTGGGTCCAAACCACTTTAGCGTTGGGGAAGGCCGCCAGCGCAGCGGTCAAATCTTCGGTAGGGAACGGGTAAAGTTGCTCGAGGCGTACCAAGGCCACGTTTTTAAGCCCAGCTTTTTCACGGGCCTCGAGCAGTTCCCAGTAGACTTTGCCCGAGCAAACCACTACGCGGTCTACTTTTCCGTCTACCCCTGTAGTGTTTACGCCGTCTGGGATAACCAATTGGAAGTGACCATCGGTAAGGTCTTCCAGGCTCGAGACGATGTTTTTATTCCGCAACATGCTTTTGGGCGACATGATAATCAAGGGGGCGCGGTAATCGCGCACCACTTGGCGGCGCAGCATATGGAACATTTGGGCGGGGGTGCTGGGAACCACCACTTGCATGTTGTCTTCGGCACAGAGCTGCAAAAACCGCTCGAGGCGGGCCGAGCTATGTTCTGGGCCTTGGCCTTCGTAGCCGTGCGGCAGCATCATCACCACACCCGAGAGGCGCTGCCATTTGGACTCGCCCGCCGAAATAAACTGGTCGATCACCGCTTGAGCGCCGTTGGCAAAGTCGCCAAACTGCGCTTCCCAGACCACCAAAGCATCAGGCTCGGTGCTGGTATAGCCGTACTCGAAGGCCAAAACTGCCTCTTCGGACAGGGTGGAATCGATTACTTCAAAAGGGGCTTGATCCGCGCTCAAATGCTCGAGCGGGCAATACGTCTCCCCTTCTGGAATGTCTTCGGTAGCTTGGTCGTGCCAGACCGCGTGGCGGTGGACGAAGGTTCCGCGCCCAGAGTCTTGGCCCGAAATCCGCACGCGGTGGCCTTCTGTAACCAGCGTGGCGTAGGCCAGATTTTCCGCCATACCCCAGTTAAAGGGGGTGTTGCCCAGCATCATTTCGGCTCGAGAAGCAATTTCACGTTCCACTGCACGTTGCATCACAAAACCCTGTGGAATTTTGGTCAGAACCTGGCCCACTTCGCGCAGGCGCTCGAGGGAAACCGCCGTATCGGAGGGTTCGGTCCATTTTTTACCCAAAAAGGGCTTCCAGTTGGCGGCGTTTTCGGCCTTGAAGTTGGAATCCAGCGCCTCGGTCACGGCATCGCCCAGCAAAAGCGCCTGGGTGTAGCGCTCCACCATCGCCTCGGCCTCCCCTTTGGCAAGCGTGCCTTCCGCCTCGAGCTTAGCCGCGTACAGAGCGCGGCTACCTGGGTGGGCTTTGATTTGGCGGTACATCATAGGTTGGGTCATCAGCGGTTCGTCGCCCTCGTTATGACCGTGTTTGCGGTAAGCAATCACATCCACAAAGACATCCTTACCCCAAGTGGCGCGGTACTCGAGGGCCAATTGGGTGGCAAAGGCGCAGGCTTCGGGGTCGTCGCCATTGACGTGAAAAACAGGCGCATCAATAAATTTGGCAATGTCGGTGCAATATCGGCTCGAGCGGGTGTCGCGCGGGTCGGAAATGGTGAAGCCCACTTGGTTGTTGACCACGA
>JANYFS010000004.1 GCA_025359705.1 Deinococcales bacterium
GAGTTTGCAGTAATGTTCTGATGCGCTGCCTGAGTTATACTGATTGAAAATCTGTACGATATCTAACAGACTGATCAAGGGGACGGTACCATGCCTAACACAACATCCAGCACAACATCCAGCACAACATCCAACACAACCCGTTTAAGCACCCTAGTCACCCTAGTCACCGTGACCCTATGGGCGGGTGGGCTGACCGCCACTCGAGCCGCCGACACTGCCACAGACTCGAGCGGTCTGGCAAAAAATACCTATCCCAAGTTTCGGGGGGATTTGCAAAATACTGGGCGCGGTGGAGGAAGTGGGGCCACGGGCGAGAAGAAATGGGAGTTTGCCACAGGGTTTGAGATTTATTCCTCGCCTGCACTTGGGGCCGATGGCACGGTTTATATCGTCTCCAACGATCACCGTTTATATGCGCTGGACGGGCAAACAGGAGCCAAAAAATGGGATTTTGCCAGTGATACTTTGGGCGGCTCTTACGCCTCCCCAGGTCAGGCTCCTGCAATTGGGGCCGATGGCACGGTCTATATTGGTGATCCTGGCGGTTACGATGACAACAACCGTGGACAAATTATCGCCCTAGACGGAAAAACAGGCAAAAAGAAATGGGAATTTAAGGCCAAAGCCCCCGTGTATACCTCGCCGACCCTCGCCAACAATGGCATGGTCTACTTTGGCAGTAATGATGCCTTTTTGTATGCGGTAGACAGCAGCACGGGCAAGCAAAAATGGAAGCTCGAGAGTGGTGGGCAAATTCATTCATCGCCTGCGGTTGGCACCGATGGCACAGTTTATTTTGGCTCGGACGATAAAAATCTCTATGCGGTCAACGGGACAACCGGCAAAATCCAGTGGCAATTTGCCACCAATTCCTATGTACACGCCTCCCCTACAGTTGGCACGGACGGCACGGTTTATGTCTGCTCGGCGGGTAGCCTGACCACTGGCCCAGGAAATTTCTACGCCCTAGACGGGGCAACGGGCAAGCAAAAATGGGTTGCCGAAGAAGTGGGCGGGGAAGGTTCCCCAGCCCTTGCCAAAGATGGAACCCTATTTGTGCAAGACGGCGGAGGCCATATTTTTGCGCTGGACGGTAAAACGGGCGTAAAGAAATGGGATGTGGTGCATAGCGGGAGCAGAACTTCCCCTGCAATTGGCTCGGATGGCACGGTTTACGTTTTGGGTGGAAACACCCTCTATGCCCTAGACCCGAGCGATGGCAGCGCCAAATGGGATATTCAATTGGGCAAATTTGGGGTTTCTTCCCCTGCCATTGGCGCGGATGGCACGATCTATTTTGGCAGCGGTGATCAAAAAGTTTACGCAGTAAAGTAACCCGTGCAATAACCCATAGAGTAACCCATAGAGTAACCCGTGAGACGGGCAGGTTCGCATTCCCTCAAGCGCAGTGGGCTTGCTGCTACACTGATGTTCATGAACCCTTTAATTAAGCCACCCACCGAACCGCTACAGACCCTTCAAGCTGTGGGCAGTTCGGGTATGCTCGAGGCTGTGTGGCTGCTGCTGGGCGCGACTCTGTTGCTGATGATTGGAATTATGAAAATCATGAAGCTACGAACCCATAACCCTCGAGCGGGGCTGTGGGTTGTTTTACATTATCTGCTTTTTTTAATGCTGGCTTTGGTATTGCAAAGCTTAGCCGCGCCTTGGCCTACCGAGTGGGAGCATGATATTAATTTTTATTCCATTCGAGATATTTTTATTGCATCTTTGATTGCGGTAGGTATTTTTATTTTTGCTTGGCTGCGCGAGCGCCAATTCCAAGCCAGCAACGAAATGTCTGCTGTAGTAAATTACAAACCAAATTCACAAATAAACCCACAGGCAATACAGAAGATCCATGATTTAAAACTTGTTTTTCTGGGGTTTTTATTATTTTTGACCACAATATTTAATTTTTTAGTGGTACAAAATTTTGATTTTCGCAAAAGTGGTCTCAAGGCTAGCGATACCATCATTCAGTCGTTTGCTAATATGGTTATAACTTTGCATCACCGTATTGATTTATGGCCTAATGATATACAAAATTCAGAACTGATTCGTTGGAATATCATTATTCCTGCTCGAGATAAAGCCCGCCTCAGTATTATTCCTCAACAAAAGCCTTGGTCAGCTTATTTTGCAGCGTATACTAGTCAAAATAAAACCGTGCGCGGTGGATTTGTTTATGGTTGTGAATCGTGGTGGCTGATTTATGCTTCTTGGAAACGAGATCGCAAGGCTCCCAAAATCACTCGAGCAGATTTGTTACTAAGTGAGTTGAAAAATAGAAAACTCTCGAGCTTTCCTTGGAATTGGTTGGGGAAAACTAAAATTGCAGTGGAAAAAGTGGAACTCACCGAGAATGAAGGACAGTTTGCAGTCACAACCTCGAGCGGGGAAATTTGGAACTGGTCGCAAGATTATTATGACCAGTTTAGTTTTGTATCCAGTAGGGATCAAAACAAAAATTCTTGTGCTAAAACTGAATAAGGAAGAGAAAGCGACATAATTGCTCGCGTTATCGTATATCTTGAAACACGTATGGAACTTTTATTTTAAGTTTTGGTACATCTTGCATATACCTATACTTTTTTAACTATTAACAGTACACTCTATTTCATGGTTTTAAACAACGGTTATTCTTACCTCGAGGAGTTGGGCGCTCGAGCGGTGGGGCATACTTTGCTTTCGTATTTGACGCGCTATTTTTCGCACTCGAGCCAGCAGCTTTGGCAAGAGCGCTTGAAGGTGGGGGAAGTCTTGCTGGATGGAGTTCCCTCGAGGGGGGATGTGGTTTTGCGGGCAGGGCAGAAAATGGTATGGAACCGCCCCCCGTGGCTCGAGCAGGATGTGCCGCTGAATTATGGGCTGGTATACCAAGACCCGCATATTGTGGCAGTGAATAAACCTAGCGGCTTGCCGACGCTGCCTGGGGGCGGCTTTTTGCAACATACTTTGCTGAATGTGGTGCGCCAAGATTTCCCCGAGGCCAGCCCGCTGCACCGTTTGGGGCGCTGTACTTCGGGGTTGGTGCTGTTTGCCCGCGACAAGGTGGCGGCGGCCCAACTTTCCAAAGACCTGCGAGACCGTGACCTCGAGAAGCGGTATTTGGCTTTGGGGCAAGGGGTGGCGCAACAGGAACATTTTGAGATTCGGGCGGCGATTGGGCCTGTGCCACACCCGCATTTGGGTGAAGTTTTTGCTGCCAGTGCTACGGGTAAAGCCTCGCACAGTGTGGCGACTACCCTCGAGCAGCGGGAGGGGTCAACTTTATTTCAGGTGGATATTATGTCGGGCCGCCCGCACCAGATTCGGATTCATTTGGCCTATGTGGGGCATCCGTTGGTGGGTGATCCTCTGTATGCAGCGGGCGGTTTACCCCTGACGCATTTGCCTGGTTTACCTGGAGACGGCGGGTATTTTCTTCATGCAGCGCGGCTGGTGTTTTTGCATCCCATCTCGAGGGAGCAAGTTTTGCTCGAGGCGGAGATTCCTGAGATTTTGCGGGTGGGGGGTTAGCGCATTTGTCAGAGTGATAGACAGTTAAACTACCCAATTCAAAAATCGTTTCTTCGTCTGAGAAACAGTATTTCCCACCCTGCTCGAGACGGATAACTGCTCTAGGGTTCGCGGATTCCTGTGGGCAAAAACATCATCAGGGCCACGGCTGCCTCCACAATCAAACCCCATTGCCCGTAACCCGAATAGTGGGCGATCACATCGGGGAGAATGGCGACCACTGCCGCGCCCAGTGCCACTTCTCTGGCATACGGGTTGGTTTTTCCCCAGCTTGCCATCTTCTCGAGGAACACCACCGCGCAGAGCATGGGTAGGGCGGCCTTAACAAAAGCCAAAGGCTCGAGGCCAATAGTGAGGGTGAGTAGTGCGCCCAAGGCCACGAAAAAGATGCCCAGCAAAATCAGACCAGGCAAAACCCGCCCGATGGTCAGTTCGGAACTGAGGATCGGCAGCAAGGGGGAAAGGGGCGCAGGGGCCACCAACCTCGAGACGATCAAGCCAATGATCACCGCTTGTAGAGAAATCCCAAAAATGGTGGTGGCGATGGGGTTGTTTTCCAGCAACAGCAGGGCCAAACACGAAGCCAAAATGGGCAGATGCTCGAGGAAAGGGCGGCGATAAAACATCAGGGCGCTGCGCCAGAGCAGTGCACCTTGCACCCCCCACGAGGCGGGCGGCGGGGGCAAGAATACCGTGGGCTTGCTGCGCTGGCGGTCTGGCTCGAGCTGGGCTTTCAGGCGGCGCATTTCGTCTTGGTTGGGGACGGCGCGGGTCATAGCCGACATATAAACGGTGCTTTGCAACTGGCTAAGCACGCGAGCTTGCCATAAAAAGGTGCTGGGCAGGCCATCGTGTAGGCTCGAGCGGGTGGCAAAATGACTGAGGATGAGTAGGGCAATCGGGGCGATATAAGCCAGCGGAGATTGATCCCACAGCACATTCCACAAACCCACGGGGCTAAACATCCCCGTGACCGAAAACACCAGCACAAACAGGGTCAGCGCCCTCGAGAACACTTTGGCTTTGGGTTGGTGAATGTCCCTCGAGGCGTAAGAAAGCCAACCACACTCGAGCCACACCCAGCCCAAAATCGGGGCCAGCAGCAGGGTTCCCCAAGGCAGGGTTCCCAAAAAGACATAGCAAAACAACATCCATAGGATCGCGGGCAGCAGAGCAATACCCACCGCCTTGACCCGCGCCAGACCGAGGGGCCAGCCCAAAATATCCGAACCCGCCAGCGGAGCCATGCCCAAACGGAATACATCTTGGGAGCGCAGGGGAATGGGGGAAATGCGGGTAGTCAGTAGGCGAAGCAGCAAAAAGGCCGCGCCAATCAGGGTCAGATAAAGCTGGAGTTTAGGCAGCAAAAGGGGTTTGGGCAGTGGTTTGAGGATTTGCAAACCCGAAATCAAAAAGCCCCCCCAGATTAACGCCACCCAAAAAAGGGTGTACCAGCCGATGGTATCGTTGATCCATTTGATATAAGACCGCGTGGAGCGGCCCACGGTGAGGCTCCGCAGATAGGCCACCACTTTGCTCGAGGTGAGTTTGGAAAAATCGGGCTGAGTGCGGTCATGTTTGGCAAAATTATTTGGGGAAGGTTCGGGATTGGGAATTTGGGTCATAGGGAGGTGTCGAGTGATTTGTCGGGTGATTTGTCGGGTGATTTGTCTGAAGGTTTATCCAGCAAGGCTTTGCCAGCTTTCTTGGACGTGATCCGCTCGAGCAATTTTCCGTCCTCGAGGTCGGCTTGGCGGGCGTGCGGGATGCGCTCGAGCAACGAACGGGTGATCCCTTCTTGGTGAGCCGTCACCAAAATGCTGGCTCCCGATTTGATTTTGGCTGCCAAAATTTCCGATAAGGTTTCTTGGGCTTGCACGTCCAGCGCGTTGTATGGCTCGTCCAGGATGTACAGCGGCAGATCCAGACCCAAGGCCAAACTCAGGCTGAGCTTTTGCCGCATTCCCCTCGAGTGGGCGGTGGGGTACTCGCCAAGGTAGGGGGTAAGCTGGAATTGCTCGAGCAGCCCCAAAATTTTGGCCTCGGCATCACCCTGAAAATAAGACATGCTGCTGAAGCGAGCATGTTCGGAAAGGCTGAGGTCGTCGTAGAGCAGGGCTTCGTCTGGCACATAAATAAACTTAGATTTGGCCTTGAGGGTATACGGCGGCTCACCCTTGATAAACACCTCACCACGGTAGGTCAGTAGGCCCACCAAAGCCCGCATCAGGGTACTTTTTCCCGCACCATTGCGCCCGCGCAGCCACATCAAATCGCCTTTTTTTAGGGTCAGCGATATATCATCCAATATTTGTCTTTGGGACAACACCACCTCGAGGGATCGGATCTCGAGCGGCAAAATTTCTTCGGTCATGTGCTACATCATAGTGGCTCAATATGAATCTGGCAGGGACACACCCAGATTTTATAGACTCGCAGATTTTTATAGACTCGCAGATTTTTATAGACCCACAAACTGCCGTGGGTTCAGATCCACCCGCATTCGTACCCCTCTGCTGCGCTCGAGCCAACCCAACAACACCTCGAGGCGAGCTTCATCTTTGGCCCGCAACAACAAATGATAGCTGTACAAACCCTTCAGGCGGGCAATTGGGCTGGGTGCGGGGCCGAGCAGTTCGCTGGGTTCTGCACCTGAGGCCAGCATCTGCGCGGTCAGCTCGAGGGCTTGTTGTTGGGCTTTGTGCGGGTCTTTGGCGGAGATGATGACTTGAGCCAGTTGTACAAAAGGCGGATACCCCAACAAGCGCCGTGATTTCAGCTCGAGGGCGGGATAGTAT
>JANYFS010000011.1 GCA_025359705.1 Deinococcales bacterium
CCGGACAGAAACCAAGGGACACAAACAGCCACACACGAAAGGGCGGACCGAAAGTCCCTCCCCCCAATCCAGCAACCACGGACGACGGGACCAAGGGAAAAAGGAAACCAGGGAAAAAACCGGACAGGGAGAAGGCAGGAGGGAGAGGGAGTTACCCAGAGCAACGTGATCAGAGTCCGAATCAGAACTAGTCAACACGGTCAAAACAGGCGGACGAGCACGACGGGAGGCAAGTGGAGGGGCCACAAGAGCAGTGGCAGGAGGGAGCACACAGCTGCGCATCCGATCAAACAACTTCACCAGAGGAGAACGGCGAAGGGGCGAGGCAACGGGAGGAACCGAGACAGGAGGAGAGGGTGGGGCAACTCTGGGCACGCGAGCTCTCAACTGCATGGAGTGGGTAACGGGCCTGACAGACTCCACGGGGGGAGACGGCACGACGGCAGGGTAAAGGTTCACGCAAGAGGAAGGCTTTGGCAAACTGTCAAGGAACGAATGAACCGGGGCATCAATCAGAGAGAAGGGCCAGAACACTGTCGAACGATGGCACACAAACGAAGTAGGAGGGGGCAAAATTGGCATGCCAACAGAGAGAGCGGCATACCTTTTAGCAACTCTATCAGCTCTTTCGTTGCCCCCAGCGCCTGAGTGACCTCTAATCCAGTGGAAAGTAACGGGGACTAGCTTGAGAACAACAGACAAAAGCACGCGTAGGGCCTTAATAGTGGAGGCATGAGTAACAGGAGTCTTAGAGGAGACAACCGCATTAGAAGCAAAGAGACTGTCAGTGAAAACAAAAGCATGAGTGGGACGAGGAGACAACAGTGAGAACGAAGAACGAAGCTCTTCAAGGCAGATACCGATGGCGACCAGCTCGCCCAGGTTGTTGGTTCCGAAGCCTAAGTTAGCGCCGAGGTCGACAACCGTGGCAGCAGAACTGTTGAAAACGGAAGCACCGGCTCCAGCAGGGCCAGGGTTAGGAGAAGCCGACCCATCAGTGTAACAAACTAAAGCATCCGAAGGGGCAGAGGATAAAACGGCATCATGAGAAGCGACTGACTCATCAGCGGGGCCTTTATTCGGCTTCTTTGGCAGCTTGAAGCGACGAAGGTAGGTAGAGGCAAGCTCGGCAATGCGAGCACTTCTCCACTTGTTATCAGACTCGACCGTGGTACCTAAGGCTGGAGCGCGAAACTTCCACACAGCAAAACTAAACGCCAGCAAAGGATTTACCAAATCGAGCGGAACGTTGATAAGAAAAGTGATGCCGAGAGGAAACGGTAAACAAGCCGGGAAGGGGGCAGAAAACGAGGCAAAAAGAGAGACCAACTTTCCCGCAGAACCATTCTGTTGGAAAAACGAGATCCTTGCCGAGTGGACAACAGGGCACCAGCAATAGATATGAGAAAGAGAATCCTCTGAAACTTTGCAGAAAAAACAGGCAGGCGGCGAGACCCTTCTGATGACGCATGCGGCGAGAAGTGGCGAGAGCATTGTTGATCAGGCTAAAGTGATGGAAAAGGAGGCTTGGAGGTGATGTCCTGGCGGCATAGGACAACGCCTTGGAAACAGACTCGATAAAAAAAGGAGGCAGAGCAGGAGAGTCAGGGAACTTGCTTAAGATAAACTTAGCAATCTTCTCCCCACAATGTTCGACCTCTTGGTGTAAGTAGGTGTCCTCCACAAGAGCCTGATAGACCGAAGTGCTGCTGCATTTAGGGAGAGGGGTCAAGGTGTTATCGTCAAGATGCCTGCCGGCCCAGAAATCAATCGCAGAAGCGTCGCGGTGATCGCGAATAAACTTGCTCCGCACAATACTAATTGCAGGCAAGGTGTTATACTTGGCGGTTGAGGCAATAAAAGGTGAACGGGCAGCGAGAAGAGAAACGTTGAACGCCCACAAATCTTTGAGGGCAGGGCGAATGGAGAACATAAAATTGAGGCAAAGAAGGGAGCTGTACGTGTAAGCTCCTCCGTTGAAAGGAGTCACCAGCTTGGAAACCAGGCTCTTGATGGACACATAATACTCTTTAGGAATAACGAAAAAAAGAGCGTGATAAGCGAAAAGCGAGATAATAAAAGTGTTGACAAAGGTGATGCGACCTGAGATGGAGAGCGTTCTCACAACAGGGCGACAATTGTTAATACGAGCAACGGCCTTGTTGTAGGGACTTTCAAAAATGTCACCAAGTGTTATATCTCTCCCAATCTTGATACCCAAGTGGGTGGCAGAATTCCTGAGAGGGAGGTCTTTCCAAGGACAGGCACAAAGAGCGAGCCGCAAGACGTCCAGAGTGTTGGAGGGACCAGAGCTAATCACACAACTTTTATCCTTGTTGATACCAAGGCCAGAGAGAGAAGAGAAAATGTCGATGGTTCGGAGAGCCGGAGTAATGTCGTCCACATTGAAAGCGGTGATAGCTAAATCGTCAGCAAACGCAAACAACACGATGTTTTTTAGCTTCGATAAGGCATGTAGCAGAGGGTCATACGCAAGGATGAAAATAAGAGGAGATAGGGGACATCCCTGCTTAACTCCACGCAAAATGTTAATCCAATCAACCAAAGACCTTCCGAAACAAGGGGAGACTTTCACTTCACTCAGCGAACCTTTGACAAAGGCAATAACCCAGGGCGGGAAGCCAGCTTTGCACAGCACGCGAAGAGCCCAAGAGTGGTCAATAGAATCAAAAGCCTTCGCCGTGTCCAGAAAAAAGACCAAACGTTGGGTATTCTGCTTGACACCTTCGAAAAAGAACTCGTTAATTTTGAGAGTGTGCTCGTGACCGTTTTTGCCAGACATAAAACCTTTCTGCGAGGGGTCGACCAGCTCAGAGACAACGGGCATAATCAAATGAGCAACAGTAGAGGCGAGGAGGCGATTGTCCGTGTTAGTAACACTGATGGGGCGGGTGTCAGAGACGAGACCAGAGGGTTTTTTAGGAATAAGAAAAAGAATACCGTAATTGAAGCCTGGTGGGGGCGCCTGACCTTCACAGATTTTGTTCAAAACGTTAAAAAGTAAAGGGCTAGCCAGATCAGGCGCGGCACGCCAAGCAGCAAACGGAACACCATCCGGGCCCGGAGACGAGTTGTTAGACCGCTTGATGGCATCAGCTACATTTTCAAGAGAGGGTGTAGAAAGCAGAGAACTGTCAACACGCTTAGAGTACCCCGAGAGAAAACTCTCTCTCACAGAATCAGAGGCCCTGTTGGAGCGCGGGGCCCAAACATTGGACCAAAACTTGGTTGCAATCGACGATTTACCTGCTTCTGAAAAACAGGGGGGGTCAGCTTGCTCCTGTCTCAAGTGGGGAATGCGGGCTTTCGAACCAGGAAGCTTGTCCTTGAGCACGGTAACAGGGTGACGGACAACAGCAGAGGGAGGAGGGCCAGAGGCCGCGATGAAAAGCTCCCGAGAAGCAGAGTCAAGACCGGTGTCCCAAAAGCGACCGTCTTTGAAAGTAACCAGGTCTGCTAGAGAGGGCGCATAGGAGAGAATAATATTAATCCTCGTGAGATCTTGGTTAAGCACCGTGATGAGGCGGAGAAGCGAGAGATGTTGGGAGAGACGAAGAGGGGCAGAGGCATGCTCAAACCTGGTTTTCTTAGCCTTAGAAGCTGCCATGAACAAACACCGTTTAAACTTCGTGAGATGAACGAAGGGGCAGTTGTTTGAAGCCGGGGGGTGCCAAATCTCTCTGAGGGCCGTCACAAACTCCGGACTCTGGGCTAGCCAGGGTGGAATACACGGCCTGCTGCCTTGCTCTACGATGTCCGAGTCAAAGGAAAGGAGGATGGGAAGATGGTCCGAAAATCGATTACGAGTCACGGTAGAGGCGCCAGGTCTATAATTGGAATGGTGGGGTATAAAAGAGACAGCAGGGTCAAAGACAGGAGACCGGGCAAGCGAGGACGGAATGTAAAACCTGTCAAGCCGTGACGAATGGGAATGAGGGCTCGAGATGTCAGACATAAGGTGAAAGTAGGTGTGATCACTATGAGGAACTTCGACAACATCGAGAAACTCTTTCAACGAGTCGAACTTCGCAGAAAACTCCGCGGGCGGGAGGGTGGGGCTAGAGGAGGAGGTGTCTTTGACATCAGTAATAAAATTGAAATCACCACACAAAAAGGTTGGGAAAACATTGCCGATTTCCCGGATAGCGTCAATCAACGAAGATTGAAGGGCAAACTTGTTTGGACCAGTAAAGAAATAGCAATTAACCAGTTGGAAAGCTTTGTGCGTCGCAGACAAGGGAATGTAACGACGACATTGAACATAGCCCCCGCACTCCAAAGGAAGGGACACATCGAGGGGCTTGTAAAACTTCAAAATAGAAGGAGTGTCAATGATCAAAGTGCCAGCGACACCACGTTTAAGGCTATTAAAAGAGACAATACACCCCGGCAAAGAAGAAAAACATAACCTTTCAGCAAGAGTCAAATTAGTTTCTTGCAGGCAAATAATGTCGCAACGAGGAACGAAGTCAGAAATAGCTTGGGCAGCCAAGTTCTTGCGAAAAACCCCGTCACTGTCAGTCGAATAATAAGAGAGACCATTCACGTTGTACGAGACGATCCGAGGGACAACGACGGTGGAATTAGCAAAGGAGAGTGAGCCAGAGGTGTCAGAGGCCAAGGGTGAGAGCGAAGGGAAGACACCTGCGATAGAGGGCTGTACAAGTTCACTTGGTACTTGCTCTTTTCCCTTTTCTTCAACGCTCGGGGGGAAATGACCCTTACTTTCTCCAACTCCTTCGCCTCTTCCTTCGCCTCTCGTTATGTTTGCTTCTCTTTTTGTTTCAGTCTCGAAAAGGAGAGGGGAAGCGAAGAGAGAAAAGGGATTATCCGAGCTAGAACTGACGAGACCCGAACAAGAGGGACCAGGGCCCTCAATAGGAGAAGGGAGACGGGAAAGAGGAAGCGAGGGGGAAAAAAGCGGAAAGAAAGCAGAGGCAGAACCATTAAGCACCGAAAGGGAGGCCGAGGCCGAAACGACTTTGGATGAGGCAGCTTTAATTATGATTGCCAGAGTCAGGTGTGCACGTGGTGACAAGAGATGTAGGGGGCGGTTTTTTCGCCTGAACGAGGGCGGACTCCTCAGGGGCTCGAGTTCTCTTGAGAGGAGAGCCAGGTGCTAAAGCAACACTGAGGTCTTTGGAAGGGCCTTCAGCTCCGAGCCCCTCAGGGGGAGGTCGGACAGTGCGGGGAGGAACCTTAATGACACCGGGAAGAGAGAAAGAATCGAGGGGTCTATGAGTAACCCCTTTGAAAAGAATGGAGTTTTGATGCTTCGGAGGGGGTGGATTGAAACTGGTGGAAGCCGAGGGGGGACTCTTTCTTGCGGCCTTGGACTGCTGCGAGCCTGCGCTGGGCGAGAAAAGCGGGAAAACTCCGCCTCTAGCCCCCTCCCCTCCCTTACCTTGGTTGACCGGGGGGATGTTTTTCGAAATGACAACATTTTTAGCGGATGATGGCTGGGAAGGGATGGACCCAGTCTGATTCCCCCCACACCCCTCCCCTCCTGAGACTGAACTCGACGAGGTTGTTGGCGGATCCGACCCCTTCGCAGTGACAGCCGGGCTGGGCTGCGCCAGAGAGGGACAGATTTCGCTTCTCCCTTCACCTTTACCGATCTGCTGCGAAAGCACCAGCCCCCCCTCCCCCGTGACAGAATTCGAGGCGTTATCATCTTTCTCATCAACTCCCAGCCCCTCCCCCGCCCTCTCAGCACACGAGGTGGCAACCAGGCCTGACAAGCTGGGCTGGAGAAAAATTTCGGTTTCCCCACCCCCGGTGACAGAGCTTAAAGAAGGGGTTTGTTGGGGGCAAACAAAATCCCCAGTGGGACCTGGTTGAGAGGGAGGGATGGAGCTCCCTTCCCCCCCCTCTCCCTTTTTTTCGCTGGGCGGCTTAGGGAGGAGTTTTTCGACAATCGAGACAAAGTGTTTGGGGAGGGGTGGGAGGCCCCGTTCGGAAAGGGGCAGGGGAGCTCTGGTGTTAGGGGGGGCGGAGTCCGAATAGACGGAGTAGTTCCTCGGCAGGTTCAGAAAAAACCGAACCGCGTAGCTTGCCCCGTCAAACTCCTGAGAAGAAAGAGCTTGGAAACTTCCAGTTTCATCCGGAAAAAATTCAACAACAATGCAGTTTTGTAGGGTAGGGGTCAGGCCCCAACAGGGTTTTCTTGGGAAAGGGAGGCGGCGAGACCACTCAGCGACCTTTGAAAGCGAGAGAGAGAAAGGGGGGTCAATAACAAGAAGGGCGCAAGGGTGCGCCCTTTTTTTCGGGACAGGGGGGGGAGGGGGGGGGAGGGGCCTTTTATAAACGAGGGACCGGGTGGTACTTCCGTCATAAACTGAGTGGAACAAGGGGCCGTCGCAAGGCATGCTTCGATTGAAGCTGGTTAGCGTGTCAATCAAGGCCTGATCAGAGGTCAGTGGACCGCGGCGGATCTTGTAATAAAAACGGGAGAGAGGGAAAGTTTCGACAGCGAGGCCGAGTTGTTCAAACAAGACTAAAACTGCGGTCTTATTTTCGTTCCCTTTCACGGAAGCAAGATTTGAGATTTTTATCGTCCGAACATCATTTTCCGGCGCACAAGGATTAATGACAGTGAAGGAGCTGCAAAAGGCGGAACCAACCAAGGGGGCCTCCGAATTATCGGCCGCGGAGGCGTAAATCTTAAAAGCATTTTCCCGAGAAAGATTTTCTTCAGCAGAGTAAATCTGAGCTTGGACAAAATTGGTGCAAATGGAGGAAGGGTCGGGGAGGATTTTGCAAGGGGTACCCGACCGCGGAAAGCAGTTCAAAGTCTTGCGGAGAGACGACTCAACAGAGAAGAGCACAAATTGATCAGAAGTAATTTCAGAGCCGGTTTTTTTGTGAGGGAGACCCAAATAATTCCGGAAGGCAAAAGGGACCGGGCGCGTGAACATAGAGGCTCCATCGACTGGAAATTTGCCCTCCGCTTCTAATTTTTTCATTTGCAAGAAAAGGTACTTCTTCGCGTTCCGTGCAAGCGTAAAATCCATTTCTTCTGTGAAAGGGTTAAATTCTCCGGTGGCGACTGGGGTGTCAGAGAAAAAACAGGCCTCGACAGTTTGGTGGGAGAAGTTGCCACAGACATGTGGGTTCAGTTCATGCACATTTTCGGCAGTGGAAAGAGGGTGAGCGGGGAGGGCAACAAAAGCGCCAAAGGCGGAAACTTTCAAAACGGTGTCAGCGAACGAGGTCGCGCAAGTTTGAGTGAGTTCGGGCCAGAGACCCGGAAGAACCAAAATATTTTTCCCGCCTCCTCCCTTGTTTCCTCGGTGCTGGCCAAGCTTTGTCAAGAAGAGCTCGGCCCTTTCGGCCTCGAGCTTGTTTACGGAATTCTTCAGCTTGGCATATTTTTCGCCGACCTTCGCCTCGACCGTTGTCCAGCTAAAGGTACCACAATTTTTAAGAAGGATAAAGTCCGAGTAGCTTAAAGAGGGAATAATGGAGTTGTCCGGAAGCCCGACAACGATATGGATGTTGAACTGGGCGAGTTCTTTGAGATCCTGTAAAACCTCGGGGGGAAACGCTCCATTGACTGGCTCGGAAACGGGGGGTCCGGGGGGAAGGGGAAGACCGAAAGAAGAAATATCAGTGACTACCGGGAGGGCAGCACCAGCTTGGTTGCGTGACGGACGACCGGAAGAAAAAATAACAGCACACGGGGAGTTTAAGCGAAGAGAGTCCCGGAACAGGCGGGGGAGGGTATCACGGTAAACGGTGCATTTGATAAAACTTGGGAAGGCACCTTCGGGGTTCCAGTTGAAAACAAACTTTTTGTCGTCCTGGAAACTGAAAAACCCCTTGACGGACGGGGGGTTCCCTTCCTTATCGGAACAAAGTTCCACAAATTCCGCACAGAAAGTTTTAACTTCTTGGGCTACACCGGTGCCACGCCGATGGGAAATAAATTCACTTCGAAACAAAACAGGGGTAAGAGGTTTTGGGAATTTTTCGAAAGAGTCCGACCTGACGCGGAAAAAATTTCCCCCCGACCAGAGGAGGGTGGTACCAAAGGGAGTAGTTTGAACTATCACAACATAGCCACAGAGGAGTTTGGAGCTCGGATTTTCTAAATTAACTGAAGCATCTCTGTCAAAATTCAATTCCTTCCGTGAATCAAGATTGTCAAGAGAAAAACTTTCGTGTGCAAAGTTTTCACCCCTTAGGGGGGGAGGTGACTGGGCACGGTGGTCGGGAGTTTTGTGTTCTGAAACATCAGTCGGAGAGATGGTCGAGCGACTTCTCCCGGTCGCACCCCTCCCTCTCCCCCTTCCCTTCCCTCTTCCCCCATAAGAGTAGTTTCGGTCCGGATTTTTTGGAGAGGGGGTTCTCAAATGGGCCTCACTGAAAAAATTTTGTGGAGTCGAGATTTCGAAATTAGGTTCTTCTTTCTCCTCCCCTCCCTGTCCTAACAAGGTGTCAGAGGCCAAAACAGAAAAATCAAGAAAATTCGAAGGGTACGGACCTGCGGAAGACTTGTTTTCTTTGTCTAAAACGTTCAAACAGGGCAAAGAAACAAAACTGGTTACCGGGACTTGCCCCCCCGAAGAGAGGGGGACTTTAGAGACAGGATTTCCATCGGGAACCTCCTCCATTGATATCGTAGGCATCTTTTCCAGCACTGGTGCCTACCCTAATCCTCGGGCTTGCCGCCTTGTGGATTTTTTTGCTACGGAGCAAAAACGGGTAGACTTCACTCCACGGGAAAAAAAAGACGTTTCAGCTGAGCTACATGCATTTTTGTTATCATTTTAATCATTAAAGTCTGCTGTTTTG
>JANYFS010000101.1 GCA_025359705.1 Deinococcales bacterium
TCGGAATGTTCTGATTCGCCGTTGCAAAGGCGTAAAAAGGTTTTGTAGTCATCAGGAAGGATGACTCCAAGGTTTGTCTCGAGGTCGGAAATCTGCTGTTCACTCGCACCTTCATTCATTCCATCCAGCATTTGAGGAATATTGGTTGCGAGCCAGCTTTTGAGTTGTGTCCAGATTTCGGTAATTTCATTCATTCAGGTCTCCAGTGTTTTTATGTCTTTGGCAGAATTTTAGCATTAAAATTGGATTTCGTCAAACTCAAAGTCACCCGCTCGAGCCTGCTAAAAGGCAGTACAAAAAAACCCCCTCGAGCCAGATTCACTCGAGGGGATTCATTTAAAATCAGACCAGATTTACCAGATATAGAAGATCGCCACAATCAAGATCCAAACCACGTCCACCAAGTGCCAATACAGCGAAGCGGGAATGATCGAACCGTGTTCGTGTTTGTTGATTTTGCCCGTGAGCATTTGATAGTAGGGCAGGCCCACGCCTACCGCGCCGATTACAATGTGAACCCCGTGCAAACCCACAATGGTGAGAAAGCAACTGGCCCAGATGTCTTTAGTCCAATTCACTTCGTTGCCAAATAGCACAAACTCGAAGATCTGGAACAAGAAGAAGAGTGCGCCCATCGCCATAGTCACAAATAAACCCAAGGTAAAGCGTGTGGCGCGGCCTTGCTCGAGGTGTTTTTCGGCGTAGTGCAGCACAAAGCTCGAGGATACGAGCAGCATGGTGTTGATCGCAGCCAACCAAACGGCGGGTCGCTCGAGGGGCGGGTTGGCGTGACCGGTCAAGCGCAAGTAGATATAACCCGCGATCAGTACCGAAAACAGACCCACTTCCGAGACAATAAACCACATCATGCCCAGTTGCCCGTTGCTGTATTTGGTTAGCACATGGTGATGCACAGGGGTGCTGTATTCGGAGGTTCCCGCCCAACGGAACAGGCTAACTACCAACCAAACCAAGCCCACCGCAGCGGTGGCAATGCCCCAAGGCAGCCAAGTGGAGGCCACATCGTTGGGGTTGATTTTATCCCAGCCGAAGGCCAAACCTACAGACATGATTAGCAAACCCACTGCCGACATAAAAGGCCACACCGTTGCGTCGGGCAGATGTACATGGCTATGGTCTGGCTCGAGCTTGAGGCCCATTTTGTTCCAGTCGTAGAGCGGGCGCTCGGTGGGGAAGACGTTGGGGAGTTTTACGGTGAAGTTCTGGGCGGCGGGTGGGGAAGAGGTGGCCCACTCGAGGGTGAAACCGCCCCACGGGTTGTCGCCTGCATCTTTGGGTTTGGCAAAGCTCGAGAGCATATTCCAGATCCAGAAGATTCCACCAATGCCGAGTACAAAAGCACCCACCGTAGAAAGCATATTCAGTTCGTTCCAAAGATAGTTACCATCGGGATAGGTGTAATAACGGCGAGGCATTCCCAGTAAACCCAGCACATACTGGGGCATAAAGGTCAACCAAGAACCAATGATGAACAACCAAAAGTGCCACAGGCCCAGTTTTTCGCTCATCATGCGGCCTGTCATTTTGGGCCACCAATAATACAAGCCCCCCATCACCAGGTAAGCTGTGCCGAACATCAGCACATTATGGAAGTGGGCTACCACATAATAGGTTTGGGTTACTTGGTAATCAAATGGGATCAGACCCAAGGTGATCCCGGTAATTCCCCCAATAATAAAGTTAAAGATAAAGCCGATTAGCCAGTACATCGGGGCTTTTAGGATAATGTGTCCGCCCCACATGGTACCGATCAGGTTAAACAGCTTGGCCCCCGTGGGAACCCCCACCAGCATGGTGGCGACTGCAAAAGCAATCTGCCACGAGTCGGGCAGTGAAACCGCAAAAATGTGGTGAACCCAGACGATCAAACCAATCAAAGTGATGCCCAAGATCGAGTAAACCATCACG
Organism: Deinococcales bacterium; assembly: GCA_025359705.1. Lineage (GTDB taxonomy): Bacteria > Deinococcota > Deinococci > Deinococcales > Deinococcaceae > JACMOA01. The sequence goes on from JANYFS010000101.1 coordinate 1,930, forward strand.
CGGTAGCCGAACAGCGGTTTTTTGGAGAAGGTGGAGGCGATTTCGGCAGCCACACCCAAGTAGGGCAGCAGCATCACATATACCGCAGGGTGCGAGTAAAACCAGAAGAATTGCTGCATCAGTACAGGCACGCCGCCCGCATCCGAATTAAACATGGTGATGCCCAATTTGCGCTCGAGCAGGGTCATCAGAGCCGCCGAGGTCAGGCCGCCCAAGGCCACCAACTGCAAAATCGAGGTGGCGAAAATCGACCACGAGAATACCGACATCTTCCACACGCCCATGCCTTTGGCCCGCAGGTTGAGGATGGTGGCGCAGAAGTTGGCAGCTCCTAGCAAAGAGGCGATCCCGTTAAGGATCAGGGCGATCATCAGCGAATCGGTACCAGTGCCACCCTGCTGACTGATCGGATAATAAAAAGTCCAACCGGCAGAGGCAGGGCCGCCCTTGAACAGTGAGAAAATGACCAAAACCAGCGAAAACAAGAACAACCAGTAGCCGAAGGTATTCACTCGAGGCAGGGCTACATCGCGTTCGCCTAAATGCAGCGGTAAAAAGTAATTGCCAAAGCCCACCAAACCAAAAGGAATGATGAAAAAGAACAGCATTAAAACTGCGTGCAAGGTCAGAACTTCGTTGTATTGTTGGCCCACCAAAAACGTATTGTTGGGGACTGCCAACTGTACCCGAATCATCAGGGCCAAGATGCCCGCGACTGCGAAGCCAACCACCGAAGTCGCCATGTACAAAATGCCGATTTTCTTGTGATCCCCTGTGGTCATGTAATCCCAGAGGATGGCCCAGATATTTGGCTTACGGTCTATATTGGTGTTGTGGGGTAATTGAACGGTCATTTATTTCACCTCCTCGAGAGAATGCTTAAAGAAAACATGCTTAGTATTCTTCATTGCCAAACTTTTTGCGCCAATCGCTCCCCAATTTATTGCTCTCGAGGTAGACCGCAATGCTCTCGAGTTCTGGATCGGTTAGCAAGGAAGGAACTTGGGGATTTTTCATATTGGTATTGATGGTTCCGTCGTAGCTGGGCATTAAGGCTCCAGGTTTGATTTTGGAAGCATTCAAAATCCACTCTTTGACTTTGGGGCGCTCATTTTTAAAGATACCCGCACCCAAATACATATGATCGCCAAAGTAGGATAAAGCGGGCGCAACTACCCCTCGAGCGGCAGTGCCTTGAATGGCGTGGCATCCCGAGCAATTGCCTTTACCTTCAAAGAGGGCGCGGCCCGCCGCAATTTGGCTGTCGGTAGCCACAGGCTCAGGTTTGTAGGCTATGGCTTTGGTTTTCCAGGCGCTAAAGTCCTCTGGGCTGAGTGCCACCACATGAAAGCGCATATTGGCGTGCGATGCGCCGCACAAGGCCAAACATTGCCCGTAATAGACCCCAGGTTTTTCGGCGGTCAGCGCAAAATGTGCTTTTTGACCAGGAATCGCGTCGCGTTTGGCTCCTAAACTGGTGATCCAGAAATCGTGAATCACATCGGCAGAAGTGACGGTCAATTCGATGGGAACTCCCACTTGAATCACGAGTTCGTTGGAAGTATGGATTTTGAGATCGGGATAGTTGAAATCCCACCAAAACTGAGCGCCCGTGACATCCACCTTGAGGGTTCCCGTTTTGGGAATGCTGTTGACCCTGGTCAGGGTTTGGGCAGTCAGGATCGACAACACCGCCACCATCACCAGCGGAATGCCTAGCAGCACCATCTCGAGCAAGTTGTTGCCGTGGAACTGGGCGGGTTCGCCCACGGTGGTTGGGCGCAAACGGAATTTTTGCACCACATAGATCAGGGCTGCCCCTGTGCCGCCCAAGACCAATACCGACAAACCAATCGACCACCACAAAAGCGGCATGACTTCGCGGTTATAGGGCGAAGTATCGGAGAGGATATTGATGGTGCGTGTCACCTCTTGGCCCATTGCGCTCGAGCCGAATCCTAGCCCCAAAAAGAGACACCACCGAAACAGATTTTGGTACAGATCTCGAAATTTTCTAAACATAACCCCTTCCCTCGAGTGTTTCACTTTTGACCCTCATGTCGATCCTGTTGTGCTGAACATTTGGATTCCTTTTGCCGCGTGTTTCGTGTTACGTGTTTCCAATCATTCTAAAGGGTTAAGAACTCATCCCAAAATCATGCCAAACTTAAGCCAAAATCATGCGGTCTATTGCCATTGCCAAAAACAACAATGCCAGATAAAGCATCGAGTACAAATACAGCGCCACCGAGCGTTTGCGGTCAATTGCGCGGTATAACTGCACACTTCGCAGGCCCAAGAGCAGACCCAACACCAGGCTCGAGAGGCCATAAATCCAGCTAACCTCACCCAGCAGCAGCGGCATCCAGGAAATTACCAAAGTAAAAATGGTATAGATGCCGATTTGGGTAACAGTAGCGCGGTCTCCATGCACCACGGGCAGCATGGGGATGCCCACTTCGGCGTAGTCGTCTTTGATCATCAGGGCCAAGGCCCAGAAGTGAACTGGAGTCCAGAAAAAGATGATGGCGAACAGATACCACGCGAACAAATTCAGATCGCCCGTGACCGCAGCCCAGCCCACCAAGGGCGGAAAGCAACCCGCCGCACCGCCAATTACAATATTGTGCCAAGTGTTGCGTTTGAGCCACAGGGTATAGACGAATACGTAGGTCAGCAAACCCGCCATCGACAGGTTGGCGGTCAGCCAGTTGGCTCCCAAACCCAGCATCAGGTAAGAAATAACCGTAAGCACCAGTCCAAAAATCAGGGCATTTTGCCTCGAGATCAGACCCGAGGCAGTGGGGCGTTTGGAAGTGCGCTTCATACGTTGGTCGATGTCGTAGTCGATCACCATGTTCAGCACCCCCGAGGCTCCCGCCGAAAGGTAGCCGCCCACAAAAACAATCAGGAGTAGCCACAGATTGGGGGTTCCGCGTTGGGCCATAAACATGGCGGTGATCGTAGTAAACAGCAATAAACTGATTACTTTGGGCTTGGTCAACATAAAGTAATCGCGCCAAGTGGCAGTGGTGGTTTTGACAACCACATTAGGGGAAGGGATGGTCATAGGGATAGCTCCGTAATCGGGTTTGGATTGCGTTTCTCCGCTCGAGCCGAGACATGACCGCTCATTGCGGCGCGGTACACGTTCAGTAAAGCCAACCACAATATACAGGCCAAAAACAAGTGGGTAATTTGCATGATATACGGAGCCTTCAGCACAATATTCAGCACTCCTGCCACCACTTGGGCAGCCAAGGTCAGCATTAAAATCCAACTGGCTCGAGAGGTATCTACATTTTGGGGATGAGTTCTTTTCAACCACACTACCAAACCAATCAAAGCGCTCGAGGTGAGCAGGGCCAAAGCGGGGTGAATGATGCGGAGTTGCACCAAAAAGCTCGAGCCAGCATCCAAAGTTTTGCGAATGCCTTCGGCAAGGGTTTCGCTGGCGGCACTAGGAAACACGGTGTCACCCAAAGCAGTGACTGCGCCCGTGGCTCCCAAAACCAAAGTCAAAAGGGCAGTGCCGTAGCACCACAAGCGCAAATTCTTATTCTCAAGCCTTTTGAACTGTATTCCTGCGCTCGAGGCGGCGGTATAGGCCAGAGATCCCAATAGCAGCAAGGTGCTGGCAAAGTGCATCGGTAGGGTGATGACACGGCCCAAAGATTTATCCACGCCTGTCCAACCCAGCAGCACAATACCCGCCCCCAAAGCGCCCTCGAGCAGAATAAAACCAAAGCTCCAGATGGCTCCCTTCCGTGCAGCGTGGCCCTTGGGT
>JANYFS010000147.1 GCA_025359705.1 Deinococcales bacterium
GTCAAACCGTTCCACGCTACCGCATGGGGGTTAAAGTTGACCAGCAAGGTCTTCCCTGCCCGCCTCGAGAGGCGAACGCCTTCGGGTAAAGGGGTGGGAGCCAAGTTTAGCTCGAGAAGGATTTTGCTGAGCACTTCAGTAATCAGCGTTGCGCTGTGTGCGCCAATTACAGTGATGTTGCCATGCTCGAGGACAGCAATTTCACCCGCCAAGGGGCCATTTGCATAGTGATAGAGGGCAGTTGCGCCGCTCGAGCTATCCTTATTCAATTCGTAACTTTCAGCCCACAAGCTGACGGGGTGAAGTATGTCCGAACCACTCGAGCGCACATCTTGCTCGAGGCCAGGGCGCAAAGAATCAAAGTTGTGCAACCTGGCACCAATGGCGCTCGAGAGGGGGCCGAATTGCCCCTGATCGGGGGTCATACCCGAGGGGGTGCGGTAGGCGGTGCGGGGGCCAAATACGATTTTGCTGCCCCTTTGGGCCGCTAGCTCGAGGTGTTGGGCGCGTTCTTGACTCATCAGGGTTAGGGCGGGGGCCACAATCAGGGCGTATGTGGAGAGGTCAGTATCGGGATGCACGATGTCCACATCGATCCCCAGGCTCCGCAAAGCGCTGTAATAAGTCATCACTTGCGTCCAGTAGCTGAGGGCCGCGCTGTGTTTTTGCTGATCCCAAATCCATAGGCTTTCGTAGTCGTGCAACACAGCCACCTTTGAAGGGACTTCTCCCAGTGGGAACACCTCTGGGAAGGTTTCAGGCTCGAGCGCTTTCACCTCGAGGAAACCCCGATCAAAGCTCTCGTTGTGGCGCAGCAACCCCGAGTGCATCACTTCTTGGGCCATGGTCGCGGCCCGCCAGCGAAAATAACTGACGACATCGGCCCCATGCGCCCAGGCTTGAGCCGTCCAGAGCTGAACTGCGCCGTGTGCGGGCAACGGGTTGTAGGGTGCCCAGTTGACTTGCCCGCATTGCTGCTCCATCACCCAGAAGCCTTTTTGCCCCGAGCTAGTGTGTGCTAAGTTTTGTGTTAAATTGTGTGCCAAATCATGATCCGTACCTGCCAGCATACCCCGATATAAATCGTGGTTAAAACTGATCAAATCGGGGTGTCCTACCCGAGCAAAATGGGTTTTAACATCCTCGGAAGTGCCAGCGGGCGCAAAAAACTCGAGCATTCCGGTGGGGTAATTATCCCAAGAAACAAAGTCCAACCCTTTTGCCACCGCGTAATGGTCGAAGCCCGACTCGAAGATCATGAAGTTGTGGGTGATTTTACGGTTCGGTGAATATTCGCGCAGAATTTTGACCTGTTCGGCCTGAAATTCGGCGATCATCTCACTGCAAAAGCGGTAAAAGTCCAAAATGTGCGAAGGGTTGGCCTCAGTCACCAGCAGATTGGGCGGTTTGATTTGCTTCCAAGCGCTGTATTCCATGCTCCAGAAAACATTTCCCCAAGCCAGATTCAGCCGCTCGAGCGTGCCATAACGCTTTTGCAACCAGTTGGGGAATACCTCGGCACTGGCCCCGCCATACGACCGAGCAGTGTCGTGGCAACCAAATTCGTTGTCGGTTTGCCAAGCTACCACCCCAGGATGCTTGCCATAGCGCTCTGCCATTGCCTTGGTGATTTTGCGCGAGTATTCGCGGTATAGGCTCGAGGCAAAATCATAATGCCGTCTCGAGCCAAATTCCCGCAGCCGACCCTCTTTATCCACCGCCAAAATCTCGGGATGTCGCCGCACTAACCACGCGGGCGGAGTGGCAGTGGGGGTACACAAAACCACCCCCAACCCCGCTTGATGCAGGGTATCTACTGCCAGATCCAACCAAGCCCAGTCGTAATCCCCCTCACGCGGCTCGAGCTTGCTCCAAGCAAATTCGGCAATACGCACAAAACTCAGGCCCAACTCTTTTTGTTGCTGGGCATAGGTCGCCCAACGATCCTGCGGGACATGTTCGGGATAATCGCAAACGGCAAGTTCGAGGTGTTTCGTCATGAAGTGATTGGCTCCTTGTGTGGTTGTTGGTTCGTGGTTGTTGGTTGTTAGTTCGTGGTTCGTGGTTCGTAGCCCGCAAAAGATATGAAAGAAAAGCTCGAGCAATACAGTCTTTTTCTTACGCTCTTATACTCTCGCCTCGAGCCAATCTCCTACAAATGCAATGGTTTCATCCCGCTCGAGTTCGTTGAACAGTTCATGGCGAGCATCTTGCCATTCTCTCAGCGTTTTATCGGTACTGCGTACCCGCTCGAATAGCGCTTTGGTAGGGCCAGGATTGACCAGTTTATCTTCCGTTCCATATTGAAACAAAAGAGGCAATACCAAATCACGCCCGCGCCCTTGCAAGGCTTCTGCGGCTCGCAAAAGTTCATGCCCATACCGCGCTCGTATTTTGCCTTGGTAGCATAGCGGATCGGCATCAAAAAGCCTTTGTACCTCGAGGTCACGGCTAAGAGCGCTTTCTTTTTGAGTGTTGGATTTGGTAATCGGTAGTAACGGTGCAATTTTAGACACCAATGGGCTAAGTTTTTTAATAAAATCGGGAACATCACTGCCAATATCTAGGGCAGGACTCGAGAGGACTACACCTTTGAATTGATCTTGGTGATTGAGCAAATAATGAGTCGCAATCAGGCCACCCAAAGAGTGTGCGATCATAAACAGCGGCAAAGTGGGTTGGTCGGCTTGAATGATCTTGACCATCTGGGCCATGTCCAGCAAAAAATCTTGAAAATGCCTAACATCCCCTTGAATCCCTTCGCTTTTGCCG
>JANYFS010000233.1 GCA_025359705.1 Deinococcales bacterium
CCGCAAAAAAGGGCATCGCCACATTTCCAAGCCAAGTGATGAATGGCGTGACCGGGGGTATAAAACGCCTCCAGCTCGAGGTTTGCAATGCTCACGGTTTCGGCGGGGTCGCCAGAAATGGCCCGCACCCGTAAGGGATCAATTGGCACCATCTCGCCCCACAAGCGCTCCATTTGGTCGCCATAAATTTGGGTGGCGCTCGAGAGCAGGCGTTCGGGGGAGATCAGATGTTTTGCGCCTTTGGTATGCACATACAGTTCGGCGGAATTCCGCTCGAGCAGCGTGCCACACGCGCCCGCATGATCCAAATGGATATGGGTGAGCACAATCGCCCGAATCTGCGAAACATCCGCGCCCAGCGCCGCCAAACCCCGCTCGAGGGCAGGAATACAGCTTGCGGGGCCAGGATCGACCAGCACCCAGCCTTCACTGCTCTCGAGCGCGTAGCACGCCACCACTTGCTTTGTCCCTTGAAACTCGAGGTCGATGGTATGGATGTTCATGAGGGATATTTTAACCTGTGGGTTTAAGCGCAGGTGAGGCGCTCGAGCGCCCCACGAATCAAGCCCAGTTCACCCCTGAGTCAGTGCTGCATAGGCCTGCAACTTGCTCCAGCCTGCGCCAGACTTCAACACCTCGAGCGACCTTGCCACACCCCCCTCGAGGGATTTTTCGGCTCCAGCCACATAAAGCGCGGCTCCTGCGTTCAGGGCTACAATTTCGCGCTGGGCCTGTGTGCCTTCGCCTTGCAAAATGGCTTGGGTAATTTGGGCATTGTGGGCCACATCGCCGCCCGCAATCGTATGGGTGTCGTGCAAAGACAGGCCCACATCTTGCGGAAGCACGGTGTACTCGAGCTGTTTGCCGTTTCTAAACTCCGAAACGGTGTTTTCGCCGCATACGGTCAGCTCGTCCAGGCCCGCCCCGTGTACGATCATGGCCCCGCCCACTGCCAAAAGCTCCATCACTTGGGCCAGTTTGCGGGTGAGGGTGGGCGAAAAAACGCCCATCAGTTGGTGGCTGGGCCGTGCGGGGTTGGTCAGTGGCCCCAAAAAGTTGAACACCGTGCGGCTGGCAAGTTCTTGGCGTACAGGCGCGGCAAAACGCATGGCAGGGTGATACGCCCTTGCGAACAAAAAGCCCACCCCAAGGGTATCAATCCCCCTCGAGACCACTTCTGGCCCCGCCTCGAGGTTGACCCCCAATGCCTCAAGGATATCCGCACTTCCCGACTTGCTCGAGGCCGCACGGTTGCCGTGTTTGGCAACCCGCACCCCCGCCGCCGCCACCACAAAAGCCGCCGTGGTGCTGATGTTGAAGGTGTTGGCCCCGTCGCCGCCTGTGCCGCAGGTATCCAGCAAAACCCCTGTGCTGGATAGTGGGCTAGTCACGGCTGCTTCCCGCATGGCAAGGGCAAAACCCGCAATCTCGAGCGCGGTTTCGCCCCGCACCCGCAGGGCCGCCAGCGCCGCCGCCAAACGCACCGTACTCACCTCCCCCGCCATCACCTGCCCCATAAACTGTTTGGCTTGCTCGAGGGTGAGGGTTTCGCCATTTAGCAGTTTGTTTAACATGATTTCTCCTGGTGGTGATTATGTTTTAGGTTCTCGAGACAAACAAAAAATATTTCACGATAATTTATTACATTGAACCAATCATTCGTAGGGGCGGGGCGCTGCCTCGCCCTCAATCTTGAGGGAGACTAAAAGCAATTCGACAAAGCATTTTTTCTTTAAAATATCATATAAATATGTATTGGTATATTTTAAAAATGATGTGTTAATATATTTTTTTGTATATCGCTTTTCGGGTGGTTCAGGGTCAGGCAGCGCCCGACCCCTACGAATGATTCCAATTTATCTAGCAAATTATTAAGGTATTATGAATTTTGTTTTATTTTAAAGATTTAATTTACCTAGACGCTCGAGGGAAAATTGCGAATTTTTATTTATTTATAGCGATATTTAAAAAACTCTGAATCATTTGCATCCCGTGCTGGGTAGCAATACTTTCGGGATGAAATTGCACCCCATACGTGGGGAAATCGCGGTGTTTTAGGGCCATTAGGGTACTCGAGCCGTCGGTTTCGGTGGTCCAAGCGGTGGGAATTAAGGTTTCGGGTAGATCTTTAACAATTAGCGAGTGGTAGCGTGTTACCTCGAGAGGAGTAGGCAGACCCGCAAAAAGATCCGTGCCACCGTGCTGCACGCTCGAGATTTTGCCGTGCATGATGTGTTGCGCTCGAGTGACGGTTGCACCAAAGGCTTCGCCAATGCTTTGATGGCCCAAACACACCCCCAAAATCGGATAGGTGGGCGCAAAGGTTTTGATCACATCCACTGAAAGCCCCGCCTCGAGGGGGGTACATGGCCCAGGCGAAATCACGATGGCAGCGGGGTCAAATGCGCCCAACTGCTCGAGGGTGAATTGGTCGTTGCGCCAAATGGTGATGTCCGCGCCCAACATTCCCAAATACTGCACGATGTTGTAGGTAAAGCTGTCGTAATTGTCAATCATCAGCACTCGAGTCATTATTTTACCTCCTGTTTATTCATGTCCAGATTATTCGTGGTCACTTTGTTCATGTTCAGATGTTCCACAATCAAATATCCACTGGGTAATCAAGCTGAAGTTCATCGCCTGGCTTGCCCCGAATGCCCCAGTTTTCTTTGGGACTCTCGAGCAGTATAATTTCCACATCTTTGGGTGAACGGCCCATCAGATCCAAGTTGAAGTACAGCTCTTTATACAAGAACTTCTTGGCCTCGGTGCTGCGGCCCGCGAACATAATAATCTCGAGAATCAAATAGTTTTCGCTGCGACCCGAATAGATAAAGTCTTCTGGCTCGAGGGGGAAAAAGCGCTGGAAATGTTTGTTGTCGGGGAGTTTGAAGGCATCTTTGAGGCTTTGGTGAACCGCTTCAGAAATAAGGCTACGTTCCCGTTCGTTTAAAGTAGAGCGAAGTGCATAAATCTTGACCTGTGTCATATGTTCACAACCCCTTCTCGGCAAGTTCTACTGCCCGCATCATGGC
>JANYFS010000235.1 GCA_025359705.1 Deinococcales bacterium
ATGCGCTTCTCGGTGAGCGCGGACAGGCCCTGAGGCACTTCGAGCAGCTCCGGGCCGTGTTGGCTGAGCAATTGGGCTTAGAACCGTTGCCTGAGACGGTGGCCCTTGCGGCGCAGATGCGAACCTCGAGTGTGCCCCAGAGACTCAAAGAGGTTTCCCCAGCTCCGTTACTCGTCATTCCGCTGGTGGGTAGGGAGGCGGTCTGGAACGCGCTGGCCTGCTCGAATACTTCGGTGTGCCTGATCCTCTCCGAACCCGGTCTAGGAAAGACGCGGCTGGCATTGGACTTTGCCCACTCGAGGGCCTCGAGCGTACTGATTCAAGGCCGCGAGGTCTCGAGCCACACCCCACTTTCCTCGCTGGCCGAGGCCCTACGAAAAGCCCACACTGACCCACAGGCCCGCGCCCGACTGGAAACGCTCGAGTCGGTCTGGCAGCGCGAGGTGGCTTGGCTAATCCCTGAACTCGATCCCACGGACAATGCAGTAGCCCCCACTCCAGAGGGCAGGGACCGCTTTTTACAGGGTTTGGCTCAAGCACTTGCTGCTGCTGCTGGAGCGAGTGGAACCGTGATCTTCGATGACTTTCAGTGGTGCGACGGCTCGACGGTGGAAGTGGCCCTGCACCTCGCTCGCCTGGCCTCGCCTCGAGATGTCCGTATTCTGATCACGGCCAGAACCACTGAGTTGGAAAGCAATCCTACTGCTGCGGGCGTACTGGCTTTGCTGGAACACGAAGGTGAATTGACACGTTTTGAACTCGAGCCTCTGAGCGCGCTTGAGGTTCTGGCGCTGGTCCGCTCACTCTCGGGAGGGATGCAGGCCCAGATGTTTTCCCAGCGACTTCACCAAGCCACTGGAGGAAATCCACTCTATCTGCTCGAGACCCTGCGTTCTCTGTTTGCCTCAGGGCTGCTGTGTGTGGGTAGCGAGGGTTGGGCTACGCCCTTTGACACGGATACCGACGATTACACCGAACTCCCTCTAGCCCCCAGCGTGCGTGAGGCGGTGCTCTTGCGCGTGGATGCCTTGGGTGGTGCGGCGCGGCGGCTGCTCGAGCTGGCCAGCCTAGCGGGGAACGGCTTTGAACTCGAGTGGCTTTCGGGAGCATCGGCCCTGACCGAGTGGGAGCAGCTCGAGGCCCTTGAACGCGCCCTAGCAGTGCATCTGATTGCGCCCTTGGGTCGGGGGTACGGCTTCAGCCACGATCTGGTACGGCGTGCGCTAGAAGGATCCATTGGCGAGGATCGACGGGTTTTGTCCCACCGCAAGCTGGCCGAAAATCTCGAGCGAAAAGGTGGCTTTCCTGGTCAGATCGCTGAGCACTTCGAGCGCGCTGGACAGAGTGTGCGGGCTATAACGCATCGGGTTCGAGCTGCCGAGGAGGCAGCTCACGTCTTCGCCCACCCCGAGGCGCTCCAGCAGTATCAGTGCGCCCTAAACGATGGGGCTGAGGGCGATCAGGCCATTTTTATCCGTCTGGACCGAGCCACCTTGCTGTCCACTACTAGCGATTATCCTGCTGCCGAGGCCGAGCTGGTCCAAGCTGCCGAGCTAGCCGGTGCTGCGAACAATTTGCAAATGAAGGCACGAGTGACGGTGGCCGAGGTAGGTTTGCACAATACTTTGGGACGCTATGAAGAGGCGCTGCACCTGAGTGCTGAGCTGCTCGAGCAGGTCGCCCTCCCGATTGAACTTCGGGTTCAAGCGCTATACCAGCGGGGCGCGGCTCTGCTGCGCTTGGGCCGCCTCGAAGAGGCTGAACCCTGCCTGCACTTAGTCCTAGGGCAGTCCCCGCCCGACGCGTTTGCTCTGATTGGAGGGGCTAACATCCACCTCTTGGGTTGCGCCATGCAGCGCGGCCACTTGAGGCTGGCCCAGACCTACAATTCGGCGGCCTTGGTCGCCTTTCGGCGTGCAGGGAACCGAGTGGGCGCGGTCAAAGCACTGGGAAGTTCCGGTTTGCTGGCGGGACTTCTGGGGGATGCGCCCAGAGCGGTACAGTTGCTCGAGGTGGCCCTGCTCGAGGCTCGTGAGTTGGGCGAGGTGGCAGTGCAGCGCACTCTGCTGCTCAACCTGTTCAAGTTTCTGCTCGAGGCTGGGGATTTGGAGGCAGCAGTGACTCGGCTCGAGTCGGGGCTAGCTCTGGCACGCGACCCTCAAGACCCCTACCTCGAGGGGGTATTCCTCAACAACCTCGGGGTGGTCCACCGTCTGCGCGGCGACCTCGGTGCGGCCCTCATGGTCGTTTTAGCGGCGCTCGAGTTGGCCGACCGTAGTGGAAACGTGCCACAACAGGTTCGCCGTCGTCTGACCTTGGCCGAGAGCTACTTGGACCTGAGCAACCCAGAAGGGGCTTGGTCTCTCCTCGAGGAGGCTCGGCGGCGGTCTGAACCGCTGGGACTGGGCGAGGTTCATGCTTGGCACGAGAATCTGCTGGCCCGCTGCGAGCTGGCGCGGGGTCAACCTCAGCGGGCGCTCAAGCGACTTCAGTCGCTGCTGGGCAGTGAACTTCCCCTAGACCTCGAAGACCGAGCTAGGACTGACTGGTTGGTTGGGCTGGCCTACCTCGCGCAGGGCAGACCCCAGCAGGCCCTAGACCAAGTGAAGGCGCTCGAATTGCCGCGCGAGCCGCTCCTGCGCGGCTGGTTGCTGTCGATTCGGCTCGAGGCCCGAACTCGGCTGGGCCAAGAGGCCCATCAAGATACTGCCGAAGCTGAGATTCTACTGGCTTCGGGGCAGCTGTACCCACTCGAGTCGCTTTCCCTCAAGCGCGCCCTAATGCGCACACTCACCACCTTAGCGGAGACTGAGCGTGCGCTGGTTCACGCTCGAGCATTGCAAAAGTGCATTCGGCATCTGGCTGATAGTCTTGGTGACTTTGCGGCTTTACAAAACAGTTTTCTCGAGCACCAAATTGGGTTTGACAACCCCCTTCCAAGTTGAACGCTTCTGGTCCATCTGAGCGTTGCTAGGCTCCCTCAAACCTTGCAACGCTCAGGTCACACCCACTTTCGTACACTAACGCAAAGGAGGTGGAGCGATGCAGGGGAAGGACGAAGACCAAGCTAGATTTCCGTTCCCCATTCAAATTCAGCCGGGAACCCCCGTTGGCAGTTGGCAGGTCACGTTTGGTGTGGCAGCGGCCAACACCACGGTCGAGTTCAGTAGCGCACTCGACCTATTACGCTGGCTCGAGCGTCTGGAAAATACCAAAACACCGCCTCTAGGCGGATTGCGCTGACACAACATTGAAATCCGCCATACCTGTCCGGATTGAAGGAGCAAAATCATGAACCTAAAGCACGTGGTACACAAATCCTCTAACGGACATCCCACCCAGAAAACCCCACGTCTGTTGGGTCTCGGCCTTACTGCCTTGGCCCTGCTTGGTATTGCTCTAGCAGCAGGCTCAAGCTACATCATTTTCGTGGGTGGTAAGGAAACCAGTAAAAAGGCCATTGTGGTGAATGGAGAAATCTATCTTCCACTGTCAGTGGTTGTGCAGGCGGGGATGAGTGCAACCTTAAGTGGCACATCTCTCACTCTGGGGCCTACACCCAATACTGCGTCAAATCCCGTGGCGGGCGGAGCCAATCAAAAAGCCTCGCTCGAGGGCTGCATGAACGAGACCCTGTTCAACGGTTTGTGGAAGCTCAAGGTGCTCAAGGTAGACCTCCTTCACAAGGACGACGCGCCCCTAGCTCCCGGCTGGGGTGTGACCGTAGAGGTCCGTAACGGCTGGAAGGGTTCGCTCACCCCGGGTGAGAGCGGCTTTGCCAACGACGCGATGTTTGTAGTCGAACCGAACGGCAACAGTCTCAGTGTGGATCCCTACAATGAGCAGTCCTTGACCTACCACAAGTTCCCACAGGGAGGGATGTTCACCTACCAATTGGTTTTCTATTACCCATACGGTACCACCGCCGACCAAGTTCACGCGCCCCAAAAGTTCCTGATGGGGGCCGACCCTAAAAAGATTGACTCCTCATTAGTCGCCTCGGGAGTGCATTACTCCATACCCACTCCCAGCTTCCGTGTCAACCTCGACTGCCAGAAGTAAAGATGGGCCTGAACAAAGGCGTGGTTCACAGTAGGCGTGAACGAAATCGCTCTGTACCTGTAGACCACGCCCCCTATTCACAAGCCTTCGCGTAGTTGAGCAAGGGACGTCTTCGAGTGGACTTC
>JANYFS010000251.1 GCA_025359705.1 Deinococcales bacterium
AAGGCTCGAGCGTGTTGCAGGTCGGCATTGTCCAAAGTTGCGCCGCGCAAAGGAGGCAAATAGGGCTGACCCAAACCTCGAGCCATATAGACCATCGCCACCCGAAATTGCACGCGGTGCTTGCGGTAATGGGCTTCGGCAGGGCGCACTTCCATGCCTTCAGCAAAGCGTTCCCAAGCCCAGTGGCCCAGCGACAGGGCCAAATTGTACTGGCCTTTGGCGGCGTACAAAAGCACTGCCTCGGACTGCGCTCTGGCCCGTGTGAAATCGTCGGGCGCACTGACGGCTGCCGCCGTAAAAGCCCTTGCAGACTCCTCGAGTTCACCCAAACGCCGCAGCGAGGTTCCCAACCCCGTTCTGGCCCTCGAGACTTCCTCGCCTGGGGCTTCATCTTTTTTAAGCCCTTCGATGGCTAGCTCGAGCGCGGTTTTGGCTTTTTCTTGCTGACCCAAACGCATCCACATGTCGCCCAAATGGTATCTGGCCCTCGAGCTGAGCAGTGGAATGCCCCCAGTGGTCACTTCGCCCAAGGCCGCCAGAGCTTCGCTCCACTGGCCCAAATCTTTGTGAATCAGGCCGCGCCAATACTGCACTTTGGTGGATAAAAGCTCGCTGTTGACTCCCCTCGAGTGGCGAACTGCTTCTTCCACATAGCCAAGAGCTTGCAGGGCGTTGCCTTCCCAACGAGCAAAGGCGGCGTAACCCAAGCCCAATTCGGCCCTCGTAGCTGCACTGAGGTTGCGATCCGCATCGGCGGGCAGTTTTTGAAAGGCTTCCCGCGCCGCCTCGAAGCGGGCATGGTCGATCAGACCTTCGGCTTCTTTGACTTTGGCATAAATTTGCAGGTTGGGATCTTGGGAGTTTTTTAGCCCCTCGAGCGCTTTTTTCATGCTGTAGTGGTTGTGGCGGCCCAAATTGGCGTAGTGTTCCACCACCACTTGGCCCAGTTGATCCAGGCAAAACGCGGGGACACCCTCGGCTTCGCTGGCAACCCGCCAAACATTTTCCACGGTGCTGAAGGTCAGGTGTCCCTCCCCCCTCGAGATCAAATCCGCCACCCGCACCCAAGCTGCCCCACCCAGCGCGTGATGTAATGCCCGCTCGAGGTCGCCCAGTTCTTCGGCAATTTGGGAGGCTTTGTTTTGCAGTTCGTTGCGCCGCGCTTCGCGGTCATAGGAATAGCGCTCGAGCAGTTTTTCTGCCAAACTGCGACTGGTCGGGCGAATACGGCCCCGCCCAGCAGTCTCGAGAAAGGCTTTTTCCAAAGAGGGCAAATCGTCCAGATTGCGCCGACCCAGCAATCCCAGCAAAATACGCTCGTCGGTTTCGCCAAATTCGGGCGGGCAGGCCACCGACAGTGCCTCGAGGAAATCGCGCAAGCGTTCGTCGCGCAGCACCGGTAAACTTTCCCCCTCGATGGGGCCAACCCCCGAAAGCAAAGTCAACAACCCCAAGGCTTCGTAGTCGCGGCCCGCCTGCTTGACAATGCGTTCCACCTCGAGGGGGGGCAGGTGCGGCAGCTTGGAGCGCACAAAACGCCTGGCTTCCTCGAGGGTAGGCGGCGGCAGTTCTACGGGGTCGCCGTAACTACCCAGATTTTGCGGCAAGCCCTCGAGGTCGTTGATCAGGGCCAAAACCGAGAGGTCGGCATTTAAAAGCGGCTCGAGCAGATGATGCCAGGCCCAACGGGTGGGGGTGGCGCTCGAGCCATCAGTCAGGCGCAGGGCATTGCCGCCCAAATTGCCACGGGTTCCCGCCCGCAGCAGCAAAATCCCCCCGCCTCGCTTGAGCAGGGCCGCCACCAGTTGCTTGCTGATTTCGGCCTGTAACCCGCCACTGACCGCAAAAGGCGCTCCAGGCTCGAGCCGTGAAAGCGGAGCCGCCACCACCGAGCTGGGCAGGCTGAGGCGCTCTGCCAAGCGCTCGAGTTCGCTGGAAAAGTCGCCACCAATGCGGATTTTGAAGGCATCGGGGTAACTGGTGCTGATCTGGTGCATCAGCATGGTTTTACCCGCACCATGCCGCCCGATCACCAGCATTTTGGGTTGTTTACCCCCGCGCAACTGGTTCAGGAAACGGCGGTAAACCATGCGCTTCTCACGGCCCAAAAGTTGCCGCACCTCCAGATCCATTTCCCCCTCGAGGGCAATTTGGGGCAGCAGATCGCCAATCATACCCACATCTTGGGCCAATTTTTCCAGAATATCGCGCAGCGTGGATTTGTCGGTGGGGGTGCCGATGTCGCGGTAGACGATATTGCGAACCGCCCCGCTCGAGGAGCCTTTTTGAGACATCTGATTTTCCAGCCAACGCAGGCTACCGACGTGTCCATGCCCATCGCGGCGGCCTGCCAGACGGGGCCGCAACTGCGAAAGCAACTCTAGCCAAGGGGTTTGTGTTTCCATGTCAGGACAGTGTAAGCCCTTTTCGGTTCAAGGTAAACATGTTTACCCTTTTGGTAAACTACCATCACATAGCCCCTCGAGCCACGGTATTTTGAACTGTATTTTGAACTGTATTTTTAGCCCTCGAGCTGGCCCCAAATCAGATTTTTAAACCAATATCAAAGGTTCCGGTGTAGCCCGCCCCTTCCTTGACCACCTCGAGCATCAATTGCTTGCCTCCATTGCGGTAAATACCATCATTGGCATTGCGTACCGAACGGGTTCCCGCTTTATTGCTGTAGGGCTTTTGCTTGAAGATCTGATCACTTAGGGCATCATCGAAAAACAGTTGTGAGGTGAATTCGTGGGTAAAGGTTTTACCCGATAAGGTGCGGATTTTAAAGTGAATATGCACCGCTCTGCCTTCGTACCACCCAGGGTAAATAGTCACAAACTGAGCTACCCCGCTCGAGTCGGTGATTTGGTAGCCCCGCAAAAATTTCTGCCCTTTGGTGTTAAAACTGCGGTCTTTAGCATCCGAATAGACCCCGCTCGAGTCGCACTGCCAAATATCCACCCATGCTCCCGCCAAAGGACTACAGCTCGAGCCTATTTTAGAAACCACAAATTTGAGCCGCAAAGGAATCCCCTCGCTGACTTTGCCCGAATTGGGGTCGGAACGCACATCAGAGCGCAATAGTTTTTCATCCACAAAGTAGGGGCCTTCGGTTTCCTCTGGGCGCACCACACAGCCTGGAATTGTACTGGTGGATGTAGCCGCTTGTGCAGTGGAGCAGCTTGTTAGACCGATCAGCAAAGCACCTCCGCCCAAAGTTGCCAAAACCTCACGGCGGCTGAGAATGCGCCCGACCATTTCATCGTCGTTGTCCTCGAAGAGGAGATTAGGGGGGATGATTTTGTGCGGGTTTTTCATGTCAAACTCCTTTGTTCTGCTCAGTGAGGAAACTGTACAGGTCAGATATTCAGATCCTGTTTAGAAGTCACGACCAAGATTTGGGGATTTGGGGTTTACTGCCTAAAAAGGTACCTTTGGGGATACCGCTCGAGGCAGGTACAATCACGGCATGAAACTAGCTCGAGCTAAGCTGTTGACCCTGAGCATTTTAT
Organism: Deinococcales bacterium; assembly: GCA_025359705.1. GTDB lineage: Bacteria > Deinococcota > Deinococci > Deinococcales > Deinococcaceae > JACMOA01. The sequence goes on from JANYFS010000251.1 coordinate 3,513, forward strand.
TCCTAACGATTTTCAATCAAGCCAATGCACTCACAGTTTTTGCCGCATCCTCTCTGAGCGATGCCTTTGGCGAGATTGGCGCACAATTTAGCAAAACCACCCATATCAAAGTGGATTTTCAATTTGCAGGCTCGCAAATCCTCAAAACCCAGCTAGAGAATGGGGCCAAGGCCGATGTGTATGCCGCTGCCAGCCGCAGTTTATTTGATCCTTTGGTTACAGCGGGCTTGCTGCAAACAGGCCGTATTTTCGCCAAAAACCGCTTGGTCATCTTGATCAGCGAACCCGCCAAAGGCCGCCTAAAAACCCTGCGGGATCTTGCCAAACCGAATGTTAAATTGATCATTGCCGATAAAAATGTACCCGCAGGGAATTACACCCGCCAGATGCTCGAGCGGCTGTCCGCATCACCGCTATATGGCCCGACATTCAGCAAAAGCGTGTTGCAAAATGTAATTTCCGAAGAAAGCAATGTGCGCCAAGTCGCGCTCAAAGTGGTACTGGGCGAAGCGGACGCGGGGATTGTCTACTCGAGCGATGGGGTGGCCTTTCGGAAAAAAGTTAAAATCATCTCCATCCCTTTGCCCTATAACCCACTGTTGGAATATCCGATTGGGGTGCTGAAGGCCTCGAGCGACGCAGCACAGGCCAAGGCGTTTGTGGACTATGTGCTAAGCCCTGTGGGGCAGCGGATTTTACAGAAATGGGGGTTTATTCCTGTGAAATAGCTCAAGAAAATAGCTCAGGGTTTTGGGCTAGACTTTAAACCGCTCGAGCCAGTCCGACATAACTTTCAAATATGAAGCCCAAACCTCCCATTTTTCTCGTTGCCATCAGCCTGTTGATGCTGGCCTTTTTGCTGCTGCCCGTGTTGGTTTTGCTGGCTCGAGGCATCCAAGCCGCCTTTACGGGGGTTTGGCACAGCAATGGGGTGTTGCAAGCGCTCGAGGTGAGCCTGTGGAGCAGTGCCATTTGTGTGGCTTTGTGCGTGTTGCTGGGCTTGCCTGTAGCTTTTTTGTTGGCCCGTTACCGTTTTTGGGGTCAAGATACCCTCGAGGCGCTGCTGGATTTGCCTGTAATGTTGCCGCCCGTGGTGGCGGGTTTGGGCTTGCTGTTGGTGTTTGGGCGGCGGGGAATTCTGGGGCCTGGCCTCGAGCTAGCGGGCCTCGAGCTGGCTTTTAGCCCTGCGGCGGTGGTCTTGGCCCAACTTTTTGTATCCGCACCCTATTTTATTCGGGCCGCCAAAATTGGCCTGCACAACATCCCACCCGACCTCGAGGGGGCAGCGCAGGTAGACGGAGCCAGTTGGCCCCAAGTGCTGCGCCTGATCACCTTGCCACTGGCTTTTCCCGCACTGCTCGAGGGTTTAGCCCTGTGCTGGGCCAGAGCCTTGGGCGAATTTGGGGCCACCATTTTATTTGCGGGTTCGCTCGAGGGCAAAACCCGCACCGTCACCTTGCAAATTTACGGAACCCTCGAGTCGGATCTGGACGGCGCACTTTTTCTATCGGGTTTGATGTCGGTTTTGGCTTTTGTATTACTTTTTGTAATTCGCCGCTCGAGCAAAGAAAAATAAGTTTGAAAATCGTTTGAACTCGAGTTAGAGCATTTGTCAGAGTAATAGACGAATAAATTACTCAGTCAAAAAGCAGTCTCGTCGTTTGGGACGGAATGCTCACGACGATTCTTAAACGGAAAACGCATGACGGACAACGGACAACTGCTCTAGGTTCGGCGTTTATTCGGAACTAAAGCCTTCAGCGCCTGCAAACTGAGCTGTTCAAACATCCGATCATTTGCCCGCAATAAGGGCGCTCGAGCCAGATCGTATTCTTGCAGATTTAATTTCAGCTCGAAGCGTCCATCCGCAGAAACCCCACCAGGAACCAAACCTTGGGCCTCGTAGAGATAATCCAGCAAAAGCTCGCGCTGCTGGGCGGGCAGTCCAAGGGTATACAGCTCGAGGGTCAACAGGCTTGGCATTTGGGTTTTATTCTAATCCCTCGAGGGGGGTGTATTTTTTTTGTCTGGCGCAGTTGTGGGTGAATAGCTTTGTCCCCTTGTTTTAAAAAGTCTCGAGTCTAAAAAACCCCACCCCAAGCTCGAGTCTGGGGTGGGGTCAGTGCAAAAATCAGTGGGTTATTTCTTGACCTCGAGTGTCACCCCGACGGTGGTGCGGGGTTTGAAGCCGGGTAGGTCGCTGGCAAGGAAGGCTTTGGCATCGGTACTATCTTGCAAAAACCCACCAAAGAAGGCCGCCGCAAAGTGCTTGACCAAATCATTGGTGCGTTCTTTGTCCCAAACCGGTTCCGACCAGCGTTCGTATTCGCCCCAATCGGCACGGGCCTCGAGTGGGGGCGGGTTGACCCACGGGTTGTGCAAGGCTGCCTCGAGGGTGAGTAGGTATTTGGACTTGGAACCCGAGGTGGCAAAAATGGTTTTGGCATCTCGAGCGTAGGTGGCGATGTCGTCGGCACTGCCCCCCGCCACAAAAAGCGGTACTTGCATGGCGCTCAGTGCCGCTTTGGACAACCACGGCGCACCGTAAGGAGCCATCACCATCACCGCTTTGATGCGCGGATCGGGCTTGGCTTGGGCCATACCCCGCGCGGCTTCGAGCGGGTCGAAATAAGGCAAGGCAAAACACGGCCCTTCGTTGTTGGAGGCTTGGCAATACGCAGCAAGGTCGGCTTTGCTCAGGCCAATTCCTGCGGCATTCAGCGAGGTGTAGCCGCCGTAAGAATAACCCATCAAGCCGACATTTTGCCCATCTGCGTTGGGGAATTGTTTGGGAACCATCTCGAGGGAAAAAAGCACATCCAGTGGGCGATCCACAATGCTCGAGACGTAGGCGGTTTGGCTGATGTCGCTGTAAGTAGAACCGGTGTGATCCAGTGCCGCCACCACAAAACCCCTCGAGGCCAAAGATTCGGTAAGGTAGCTGAGCATAAAGCGGGTTCCTGGTTGACCGTGCGACAAAATAATCAGCGGGAATTTACCGATTTTGGCAGGTGCATCCCGCAGGGCTTGACCCTTCAGTTTGATCGGCAATGCGCCAATGGTGGTGTCGTAAATGGTTTGCTCGAGCTGACCCGCTGCAAGCGTGGCGGGATACCACACCTCGAGGGTGAGATCGCGTTTGCGGCTGGGGTCGGTGATGGTGATGGTCTTGACCCCCACTTGATTGCTTCCCCTAGCGGCAAGCGGTGGGGCATCTGGGCGGTTGAGCATGGTCACAGTTTTCTCCTGTGGATTTGCTGGTGGACTCATTGGGGTAGCAGCAAGGGCGAGGTTAGGGCCAAAAAGATGGAGACCC